>JBJTNN010000052.1:0-2687 GCA_046074125.1 Bacteroidota bacterium | reverse complement strand
GTTGCCTCATCCCATGACGCATCGGTGGCGTCGAATATGAGGTTGATGATGGTGAGTGTGATCATGGTATCTTCCTCTGGATTGTTCCCTGTCGATATTTGCGCATTGATTTCATTTTTTTCGACCGCGATTTCAGGACTTTTTGATGTTTCTGCGGAAGCCAAAACCACCTCTTTTTCTGATTCACTATCAGTCGTTTGAGGCACCACAGTCGCTTCATCGTCAGGTTCATTGAAATGATAGATGCCCTTAGGAAACAGATCCGTGAGCAACAAAGGATTTTCAACAAATTGGCGATTTTCTGACATTGGGAATGAAATTGCTCTAATTTTGTACTAGATGAGTTTCGAAATTACGATTGAAAAAACACAAAACAGTAGAATTGGTCAATTTGATCCAGAAAATATTGGTTTTGGAAAGATTTTTACGGACCACATGTTCCTCGCCCATTGGAATGGAACGGAATGGACCAACGCCCGCATCGTTCCCTACGGTCCGCTCAACCTAAGTCCTGCCACCAGTGCCATCCATTACGGCCAATCGATTTTCGAAGGCATGAAGGCTTTCGCCGACAAAAAAACAGGTCAACCCATCTTGTTCAGACCCCGCGAGAACTGGAAACGCCTCAACCGCAGCGCCGAACGCATGGTTATGCCCGCTGTGCCTGAGGAGTTATTCATGGACGGACTCAAATCGCTCATACAATTGGATGCAGAATGGGTACCAAAAACTGAAGGTGGTTCGCTATATATTAGACCCTACATGTTTGCTACCGATGATTTTATCGGGGTAAAACCATCCGAAACCTATACGTTCGCTATCTTCTGCTGTCCGGTTGGGCCCTATTACACCAAAGCCCTAAAAATTAAAGTGGAAGAAGAATTTAGCAGAGCCGCTCCTGGGGGCGTGGGTTTCACCAAATGTGCCGGCAATTATGGCGCCGCCATGTATCCTACTTTGCGTGCACAACAAGAAGGTTACGACCAGGTTTTATGGACAGACCCGCTCACGCACACCTTGGTGGAAGAAACCGGCACCACCAATCTTTTCGCAGTTTTTCACAATGAAGTCATCACCCCCAAATTGGGCAACACCTTGTTGGCGGGCATCACGCGCGACAGTGTAATTCAAGGTTTACGCGAACTAGGACATTCTGTGATCGAACGTGAGTTATCGGTGAGCGAGTTGAAAGACCGCCTCGAAGCAGGGGAATTGAAAGAAATTTTCATCACCGGTACGGCTGCCACACTCATACGCATTCAAGGTTTCGGCCATGCAGGCCACTACTACGAGGTTCTCGAACAAGGCGATTCATCGGTATCTGACGGGGTGAAAAATTGGCTGGACGGCATTCGTTTGGGAGAAACCGAAGACATTTTCAACTGGAACGAGCGCGTTTAATTGCGCAACTCACAGTCCCTGAATTAAAAGTGGTGCAATACGCTCACCCCAAATCCGGTGAGTGTTTTCCCTTTGGTAACACCCGATTTCATATCCCTGAACGTGTGGTGCATCATATTGGGCTCCAACACCAAAAACCAATTGTTAAAGATGGATATGGTTGGGCCAACCGCCAATTTCATGTCTAAAGTGAGGTTTTTCTGCGACGCGATGGGTGTATATTCGGTGTTGGTAAAGAAATCCCCCGCAGTTTTGATGGTGAGACCTGGGTTCAATTGAGCCGCAGCGCGCCATGCCATTTTACCCAACATGAAATTATACCTAACGGCCAATGGTATGGCGTATTTATCGATGCGAAAATTCAACTTTCCTACTGTTTCAACACGAACTTGAGAATACGTAGTATCATAAACCCGAACCGTTTGAATGGGTGGAAGCATCACAACTACGTCATACGTATCAATACTCATGCGCTCTTCGAATTCTCTTACCCGCCATTCTCCTGTACCCACCATTTCGCCGTAGCTCAATCCCGATCCAATCATGAATCCTTTACCCACATCCTTCAGTATCAAACCATGGTAATTGGCATGGTATATATTCCCCAAAATACTTAGGCGATCGTCTTCATTGAAATTGATCACGACACTGCTACCCGTTGTGGCCGAAAATTCAGCATACCACTTTGATTTCAGCAAGGCGGGATCCCACTGCGCTTCATATTCTCCTTCAGGAATTTCCGCGTGATCTTTCAAAGGATCAGAGATGCCCAACTGGGTCTTTTCAATGCCTTGAGGATCACAGAGCATGTCTTGATTCAAATAGGGCACGGCATCTTTTGTCTGAACCAGTTCTACTGGCGCTTCTACCAATTCCACTGGGGCGGCCAATGTAGTCACGGAGCTCACAGCAGCCGTTTCTTTCGGACTTTCGTCTGTAATCACCGCCTCAACGCTCGAAATCACTGGCGATTCCAAACTATTATCAGCAATGACATCGGCTCCTGGAACAATCCACAGTCCCTTGCTTCGACCAATTACATTTTCTTGTTGTCTTGTTGATTGTGCGATTTTCTCCTCACCCGATGAACTCATTTTTTGAGACATCAGCAGGGATTTTCTCGCTTTCCCGGGCTTGTATACGGATTTCGCTACAGAAACCTGCTTGGATTTTTCGGGCTGTTGATCGGTTTGAACCCACAACATTCCCAAACCACCCACGACAAACAATCCAGCAACCACCACCATCGATGGAATCCACAAAATAGCCCTGCGCTTCTTGCGTTC
>JBJTNN010000051.1:0-10090 GCA_046074125.1 Bacteroidota bacterium | reverse complement strand
CAAGTTGATGCACTTGAAGCACTTGCTTTAGGGCTGTGGCCAACTGACGATGATAATCCACCTCGTCTACATCGACCCGGTGCACTTTGCACTCGAAAGTAAACTGAAAATTTTGGGGATTTTCTATGCACAAAAACAAATCATTCAGGGAAACCAACCCACAGTTTCCGCGGATCGAACCCGTGTACTCGGCATTTTGCAGCTCAGCCCAAGTGCTCGCATGGATGCGTCCTTCCAATTGCGTGGTCTCCGTCAAATCAATATCGTGAAAAGCCACCAGTACATTGTCGGCCGTCATTTGCACATCAATTTCGCTCCCATCCAACCCCAAATCCAAACATTTGTTGATTCCTTCGGCCGAATTCAACGGGAAGCTGCTGTTGATGCCCATACCCCCATGTCCGAGCGAAACAATCTCCCCCATCTCAGCCGCCGTAATTTCCGCACGAGTGCTGCAAGCGCTCATGACAGCGGTCAAAAATATAAAGAAGGAAATCCGTTGAAGTTTCAAATTCATTCGAGAACAAATTAAGGGCACTACCCATGGGATAGTGCGTTGCAAGATGTTGAAATTCAATCAATTTTTAACCATTCGGATGTCATATTGGCACCTGCCCACAGTGATGAGTTATCCACAAAAGAAATTGAAAACCCTCAGTATTTATTGGCCATTAGATTCACTATCAGTTATTTATGTGGAAAAAACACCCCTTCCATTTTCGCTGAAATAAAGGTCGTTTAAATGGAATCCGATAAAATTGTCTCGCTAAATCTATACAAAATGAATAAAATTTACTCCTACATCCTTGATTTTCCAGGAATGGTTAATCAAAAAATCTTGAATGCAAGATTGAATGCTGAAATTGAACAGTTCGACAGTTCACAGGGTTTCAAAAGTTACGTTAGATGCTTGTATCAGTGGCTCTCTGTGCTGGTATTCCTATCCATGGAATGGAGCATTTTACGTCAGTTGATGGACTATTTCAGTTCTGATGCCAGTGGGTTGGCAAAAGCTTTCAGCGTGATTACTGCTGCGATTATGCTTTACATGGCCTTTCCGATTGCGCAGGTCATTAGAAGCAGGGGCGAATCTTTGGGCTCCTCTGAAAGTGGCATGGTGAATTTTTTATTCCGTGATTTTGTCACCACCAACATTCGCATCCTGGGCGAAACTGCCGCTATCGTCGGTGTTTGTGCATTGGGCTGCCGTGCGATGGGTTTCATTGTCGACAACAATTTATTCTGTGCTTCTGTGGGCAGTAGTTTGTTGGCGAATTTTGCCTGGACTGCTTCTTTGCCGATGCAGGGATTGAATGATTTGTTGGGGCTATTGCAATTGGATGCCATTTCGAATGCATTGACCACTTTGATGAGTTTCAACATGGCTGATGCAGCAGAATTTGATGGCAACATGAAATGGAACGCACATCATTTGGTGGCTTTGGCCGGTGGATTTGTCAATGTGCTCATGGGGCTGGCGTTGATGTATGTAAACTTGGCCATTTATGGATACTTGTATGGCATTGTTGAATCGTTGACGGCTTGGGTTGCGAATCCGTCGTTGCCCATCAGTGTGAAAAACAAATAATCATTATTTAGAACAACCAAAGGGGGGGATTGTCTTGAACAATCCCCCCTTTTTTTTATCATCGTTATCCACCCGCGAAGGGAGCAACGAAGTGGCCATTGAGGTGGTTAATTGAAACGGATCGACATACCACCCAAGGTAAGTCCGGCGCCAGTACCCAAAATATTCACGGATTTTTCCTTGACCGACACCCCGCTTTTGAGCAACTTTTCAAGTCCCATCGGAATCGACGCCGCAATGCAATTGCCGTGATTGTGCAAAGTTTCTACCAATTTTTCTGAAGGCAGGTTGAAATTCCGCTGATAGAATTCATTGCCGTATCGGCTGGTCTGATGGGTCACATGGTAATCGTACTGCTGGATTTTACGTCCTGTCGCCGACTCCATTTTCGACACAAATTGATCCAAATATCGCTGGGTTAATCGAATGAGATTTTTACCATCCATGTTGAACTGATACCCCGGATCATTGGCTTGCGCACCCCGTCCGCGATTCACGCCACCGCCCAAGGGCACATGGGCCAGCATCGCCCCAGAAGGATAGTTTTCAAACAAGGTATTTTCCACCTCATATACATGCAGATCGTGGCCCAAACCCGCCTTTTCGATAATCATCGACACGGCCGCATCGCCAAATAAGCCAAATACTTTTTCATCGGATGGTGACAACGCACATGAAGCAATTTCTGAGCAGACCAAAGCCACACGCTGTGCCCTTCCCGATTGAATATACAAGTGAGCGATGTCCCATGCACTAAGAAAACTCAAGCAGGTAGAATCCACATCCACGCAGTTAAAATTTACGCTATCGTCGGTTATTTTCGACTTGATAATCACCGAGTTATGGGGTACCGGATAATCGTAAGAAGCGCCGCAAGAGATCAGCATATCTAAGTCTTTTGGCTCCAAATTCGCCGCGGCCAACGCCCCCTTCAAGGCAGCAACCGCCATGGTACAAATGGTCTCGCCCTCCGCCGCGTGATAGCGATGATGCACGCCCGTGTTCTTTTCGATGCGATGCTGACGTCCCTGACAAATTTCATCCAAGGTGGTAGAATAGACAGACTTGCCAGGCAAATGTTTCTCAATGGATCGTATGTTGAATTTCATGTCGAATTTTTCTTTGTTTTAAGGTTGGATTGAACGTTTTTGTGTGCCAGTGAATCGCAAAAGGCGTTTCAACTTGGGCCGATAAATATTCTTCAAGCACTGTAGCGATGGCCTCACGGGTTTCATCGAACTGTGGAGATTGGATGTAAACTTGTAACTCAGACTCCCCTGTTTGCACGATTTCATACCGAGAAAAGGCATCCGTGGCCAAAGCGATTTTGCGACTCAACACATCGGGAAACACCCGTTTTCCTTGGATCCACAAGACATCATCGTCCCTACCCAAAATCTGTTCTATGGCCAAAAAAGGACTTCCACAGGCACAGGGCGATGACTTGATTTTGAGCACATCCGACATGCGGTATCGAATCACAGGCTGACTTTTGCGGGTGAAATCGGTGATAATGGGACGGAAATGCTGCTCATCGATCCATTCTTGCTCAACAATGAGATTGTCCTCATTCAGGTGCATGGTCCCGTGATCACAACTCACCCCCAACAGCCCTTCGGTGCACTGATATACCTGTCGAATCGGCGCCTCAAACACCGAGGTCAGCAAGTCCGCATCCTCTGGGTGCAAGACTTCGGCAAAGGAGATGATTTGTTTGGGTTTCCAGGGCGATGCTTGGGTATTTCCATGGGTCAACACATCGGTCAATGCCAAAAGAATGGAAGGCTGGCCGGCGAGCACTTCCGGACGATATTTCAACAATTCTGTGGCCAACTGTTCGATGGGTTGGAAAATATCAAAGTACTGAAATTCGTATATCGCAGATTGAATAGAACTGTATAAATTGGAATTGGCGCGAAGAAAAAAAGCCACTTTTTGTTTGTGAAACCATTTGGGTGGCAGAATCCTGTCCATCACCATCACCACCCACGATTCCCGCTCGGCTGGTGAAATGAGAAACAGTCCGCGTTTGCCGCTGGTGCCCGTGGAAAGTCCCACCGTAATATCCCCCAAAGTAGAATCAAAATCCCTAGAATTTTCAGATTTTACCGCCAGTTCCATGGCTTGATCGCGGTCTATGCCCACCGTATTGATTTGATTGAACTGATCCATGAACACCGATTTGTCGATGATGGGCAGTTCCGTGCGGTCCACTTTCCCGTTTTTCAAGTAAGGCCGATAAAAGGGCGATTGGGTCAGCGTAGACTGTGCAAAAGCTTGCCAACGCGTCTCTTGGTAGCTTTGGAGCGCCTTGCGGTCTGCAAATTCCCCCCGCAGTTTCAGGGCGATAAACTGCTTCAACACGTTCAATTTATTCATGGTGCAGCAGGGTTTCGGTTTTCGGACAATGAGTGAAGTAAATGTCGCCATGGGGATGATCGTGCTGCCATGCATGCAAAGCGTGCCAAGTTTTTTCCATGTCGGACAGTGAATCAATGAATATTTTCACCACCGGCAGGGGCAGCACGTGATCGGCAAAGGCCTTGTGGCTCCATGCCGCATCGGTGGCATAGAAGAAGGGTTTGCCATTCCGTTGACACTCAAATCCCACCATGCCTCTGGCATGGCCGGGCAATATCACCCAAGAAATGGCCGGCGTTAACGACCATTCAAATCGCTGCAGTCCGTATGCATCAACAAAAGTCCGGGCACTGATGGCCTCAAACGTGTGTACCCTGGCGGCAAAATTGTCTGGAATCAACCCATGCAAAATGCCGCGCTTCACTGCGCCCAATCCTTTGTAGCGCTTGACCTCTGCCAGGGCCGCTTCAGAACAAACAAATTGTGCCTCTGGAAAATCGAGCAGCCCAGCGATATGATCGCCATGAAAATGCGAAATGACAATCCAATGGATTTCCGAAGGTTGAATACCCAAGCGCGACAAAATGGCCAGTGGGGTTTCATCGGGTTGGAGCTTGATGGGGGTTATCCAACGATACAATCGATCGGGAAAAGGCTTGGTGGCTTCAATAAAATGTTGGGTGTAGCCGGTGTCGACCATCGCATATCCCCCGGTTGGCAGGTCGATTAGCGCCCATACTGCCGCAAATGGAATTTCGCGAAACGGCGTCCGCGGATCCACCACTTTGCTGTGCGAGGTGCAATAGCCACTTTTGAAAAATCTCACGTTCATGCAGTGGCGGTTATTGTTGTTTATGCCAAGCGATGAATTCATCGATGCCCTCTTTGGTGGTCATCACGGGCTGGTATTTCAGCAGGGATTTGGCTTTGGAAATATCCATGGTAAAATGGTCGGCCAGCACAGCGATACCATAAGCGGTAAGCGTGGGTTCTTTATGGGGATGAAACAGTTTGTAATACGATTCTACCAGCGCAGCAACCCGAATGGCCACGCCTTTGGGCACTTTTTTATGCACGCGATTATAGCCCAGCGATTCGAGGGCATAGTTGAGCATTTCCCAAAAATTTACGGGCTCACCATTGGTTATATTGTAGGCCTCGCCATAGGCATGATCGGGCGCGTGAATGGCACAATGAATGGCTTCAATCACATTTCTGGCACAGGTCAAATCACAGATATTGTCGCCCTTACCCACAATTTTGAGCTTGCCTTTTTCGTAGGCGTTGAGCACGCGGGGAAAAATTACGGTATCCTCTGCACCAATGATGGCACGGGGTCTTAGGGCCAGGGTTTGTATGGCTTGGCTGTTATTGGCCAACACGATTCGCTCGGCTTGCAACTTGGTCTCAGCATAGCGATTCACCGGCTTTTTGGGCAATGGATCCGATTCCTTTACGTTGAATTTCGAGGAAAGATCCACGTAAACCGTGGGGGTTGATATAAAAATGAACTTCGACACCCCCGCATTTCTGGCTGCTTGTAGCAAGGTTTCCGTGGCAAGGATGTTAGCACTTTCAAAGGCCTCACGCACACCATAGGGCGATGACAGCGCCGCACAATGCACGATGGTATCTACCCCTTCCACCAATCGGGAAACGAACGCAGCATCGGTGAGATCGCCTGGCACAAAATCACACCCCTGCTGGGTTAATGTATCCGCTTTTTTTGTACTTCTAGAGGTTGCGCGCACAGCAAATTGGGGCAGTTGGGCGAAATGAGCCGCCGTTCTTCCCCCCAAAAATCCCGATGCGCCGGTAATTAACAATTGGGGCATATTGCCAAAACTAAAGGATTAGTTTCAGCGGAAAAACCGACTTGCGATTTTCCGTAATTTTAATTTTTCAAAGTACGGAAAATCGCAACTAACATTGCAGGAATTACATGACTCGGACCATCACCGACACAGAATCTTTGTATTTATCGATTGCCCAACGCATGGGTTCTTTCGACATCATCAGAGCGGTGAAGGGTGATTTTCTGGGTAACACTCCAAACCTTCAGCAGCTGAAGCAATCTTGGCAGCGCGCCACAAATCTCCTACCCCATTTCCGCAGGATATTGCAAGACGATGCCTGGGTGCAACCCCAGCCCCATCACAAACCCTCATTCCAACACCAACCTACTCCCATAGACCTGCTACAACTCCCGCATTTACCCCCCATAAACTGCAAGGAATCAAGTGTCTGTTTGTGGGTTTTCCAGGATGGACTGGTCTTTCAAGCGGCACATGCGGTGACGGATGGAACGGGACTTCACCTATTGATTTTGGCGTTTTTCGATTCACTGCGATGTGCTGAAAATGGCGATTCCAGTGCTGGGAGCCAGGCGCCGAACGACCTGCGCAACAGCGCCGACATCACCGAGCGAGAACTGTCGTTGGCTTATGGAATGAAGCCTAAGGGATTTTTGCCTCGGTGCGACAAATCATTCACTTTGCAGCAACCGAAGGGGTTCGGCACGGCCAAGGATCATGCGGTGTGGCATTATCGTCAGTACCCTATAGACCAAGTATTACAAGGGCATGGCGTCAAGTTTCTGCTCTCCAAAATCGTTGTGGATCTCGCACAATGGATGCAAAATTACCATCCCAACAAATCGGTGAATTGCATGATTCCAGTTGATTTGCGCAAGTATTTCCCCGAAAAGAACCTTCATGGCAATGCCACCTTGCCACTGTGGGTATCGTTAAAAGGCTCTGAAGCGGTGGAAGCGGTGGGGAATGACATTCGCGGTCGAATTAAACGGGGCGAGCCCTTGCAAAACGCGGAGCGTTTTGCGCTGCACAAACGATGGCAACAGCGGGGCAGAAATGGGCTATTTCACTGGCTACAGCATTGGAGTTTTCGCCGGCAGCGTTTCGCCCTCAATGCAATCGTTTCATTTTTGGGAAAGTATGATGCACAGGCCTATTCCTCCCGCGATTTTCGGTGCCACACGGTGTGGTCCTCTGCCCTGTTCTCAGGAATTTCGCCGGTGCAACTGCATGTAACACACAACGATTTGCACGTACAATTTCACATCAGTTATCAAAGGCAACTATTTACACCCGCACAGATAGAGTCGCTGTTTGATGCCTTAGGGGGTTGCAAAAATCCTTAAAAAACACTGGGATCATTTGCGATTTTCCGTAATGACCCCAATTTACTAGCCCTTACTTTCGCTGCATGACACGATACATGTCGCGATGCTTGACCCGATGCTTGAACAGCCGTTTGTATGCCGGTATGCGCTTCAGCCGAATTGTTTGACCCAATTACCCCATGGAAACGAAACCGCTAACTTGGCAATCTCAACGAAAAAAACGCATTTGGGCGATCATTTTGTTTGCCTTCATTCTGTTGGTGTTGATTCTGTCTTCGTGCCAAATCCAACCGAGATATCACCAACGCGGGTGGCAGATCTCGCTGCGGAATCCTGGACAGTCCCTTCACAAATTGGAGACAGCCAACAAACAAAAAAATCAAGCCGCATTCAAAACCACACAGCGGCCCAAACATCGCCTAGTTGATACCACCGAGACCGACACCCAGGCCCACCTCAGCGTTGATACCGCCTCGTTGCCGCAAATGCACATCCCCCAATCGTTGATTGCTGAGGGAAAAGAAACCAAATGGGCCTATCCAAAGCTCATCAACAAAGAAGTGGCCAATCAAATTTCCACGTTCACCATCGTAGGCGAATCGTTCCGGTTCACGGGAAAATTGGTTGGGGCCAACGAAAATGGCTTGTTTTTACACAATGCCCACCCACCCCTGTTTTGGATTTACAATTGGGACTACGGCAAAGGCCAAACCGCCATCAGAAACAATGTGCTGTACATGCCCTACACCCAAATCAACACGATCCGAAAAGGGGGCACCGTCTCCAGCCGAATCGAACGCACCATTGAATCCCTCAAAGAAATCATTTTTTATGGTGCCACCGCCATATTCGGCATTTTCATTGGCATCGTATCTGTTAATTTATGGGACTTCAATTCCTTGGAAGCCATTGTAGGCGTTGCCATGATACTCGGCGCCATTGCGGCGCTCATCATTCTTGGGGCTTTGAGCCTTATCCTTATTCCATTAATCTTTTTGATTCAGCTGCCCTTTTGTCGGATGAAAGGTCGATTCTGGCGCATCAACAAAAGTGCTGCAAACGGAAAATCCTTTTTTGATTTCATCAACAAGCAACATGCGCGTTACCGGTTGTATCGCAGCGATTTGATCACCAAAGAAAACAAAGGCGTGATCGTTCCGGAATCAGAAAACAATCCCTGATTTATTTTTTCAGCGTTGGTATCCCCACGCTGTTTGGATTCCCTTCAACCGGCACTTCCATTTCTCTTAGCCTGCGTTTGTTGCTCTTCACTTCGTCCCCAACACTGTTGGTGAGAATCACCGTCTCTATCCTTCGCAATTGTCCGTTAAAGAAATTATCGGCCAAGGCCTCCACTTCCATCATCGCAAATTCCGGATTGTTGTATCGCGTCCCTACATGCCCGTCGCGCAAACCCTCACTGATGATTACCAGCGGAAAATCCTTGGGTTGGAATCGGCTGTTTCGAATGATAGAACCCGTATCCACCCATGCGTGAAAATTGACGCCCCCGGCCTCCCCATCCATGCGGTGTACTTTTCGCTGCGACAATCCAGCCACATTGTGAACGGCCGTTATCGCGGGTACAGCCAACAGCGCAACCCCAGTGCCCTCACCAACGAAATCGGTGGAAGCTGCCGCGCTGAATCCCACTCGAATGTTACGGATGTCGGTGTAAGGAATGAAACACAGCCCCGATCCTCCCGAGAAAAAAATGCCTTTGTTGTTGTGCGATATCAAATAACCACCCAACTGGTGCGGAAATTCCCATCGCCCCATCACGCCCATTTGCTCATACGTTTTATAACTGTAGCCCATGAATCGCACCTGAATCCAATCGAACTGCCAATCACGGCTCACCGCAAAATCGCGCTGATAAAAGTCCAACTCCGATTTCGACAACCGATCAAACGTGGTGGAATCGATGAGTCGGGGCGACAAAACCCCTTTAAACACCCCCTGATGATACAAGGTGGTATCGTTGGGGAGTTTGAAATAAGCATCCTGCACCCGGCCTCCATTAAAATAGGCATCGCGTTGAATGCCTTCACGCTGAAAACCATTGTTGGTATAAATATCGCGGGAGATTTGTGCCTGTAACGCAGTCAAAGCACCCAGCGCCGCGACCAATAACATGCCCCAATTTTTCATCATATAATCAAAGGTATTGCCGGGAACAGCCAGGGTTGTTGCGTTTTTCCGTAGTAACCCGGAGTATTTTTACGGATTTTCGCAACTGGTTTTCCTGCCTACATCGCACATTGAAACGCTATCGCTTCTGCCAGCATTTGAGGTCGTTGTTGAACGACTGCTTCACCAAATCGTAGTTCATGGGAATTTCTTCTCCGCCGCCGAAATAGGTTACCACACGCGTGCCTTTGGGAAGGTTTTGCAATTGCTTGCGCACATAACCGCAATAAATTTCGTAGTAATCTGCATCCAAATCGATGGACTCATCCATGGCCGAAAACGGCTGTAAATGCTCATAAAACGGATTGTATAAGTAGAAGCCTTGAAAGTCGGCAAACTTTACATTCATGATATTGCCACAAAGAAATCCCACGTTGTTCAGTTGGCTGGCCTCAAGCAGTTGATCGGCTACATCGTTGAGGGTTTTGCGCTGCTCCACCCCGGTAAAATGGGCTTGATCGAACATCGCCCCGGCCGTTAAGCAAAACTTACCCATGCCCGAACCCACATCCAAGATTTTGGGATGTGGCAGCTCGCCGGCACACAGAAACTGAGCGGCTTCTACCGCCACCGCCACCGGGGTGAAATGGGTGGATGTGTGTCGCCTTACCCCCTGAGGCATACAGGCATCAAACGCCACATCTGAGGGCAATTCGCCTTGCTGAAGAGCTTGAATGACCGACTTGATTTGTTGAATTTCTGGGTGCGACATTTCGTAACACAAAGGTAATTGGGAATTTCACGCTTTGTTTTTCCTTGCCAATCAATATCTTGCAACCTTGATTTAACCACTACATGAACCCTTACTT
>JBJTNN010000050.1:0-4477 GCA_046074125.1 Bacteroidota bacterium | reverse complement strand
CTGGGTAGCGAGTCAAACAATTGGTGGGGAAAAACCAGCCACAACGCCGTATTGCCTGAGGAAGTCACGCACTACGAACAAGTAGCAACCAAATTGGTTTTGCAGTTTGTTTAAGGACTAACCAAATTTAGGCTAATGTTGAAATATAATGGATTTGTCAACGGATTCACCAT
Source organism: Bacteroidota bacterium (assembly GCA_046074125.1). Classification (GTDB taxonomy): domain Bacteria; phylum Bacteroidota; class Bacteroidia; order NS11-12g; family UBA955; genus UBA955. The sequence continues at coordinate 4,304 of JBJTNN010000050.1, read as the reverse complement.
CACATAGGGCGCATCGCTCGCCAACCCAAAAGCACGGTAAATCTCCTTGCCGTCGCTCAACCGATCCACATCATAGCGGTAATTGATGCGATAACCTGCTTGAATCGACATCCAAATAAAGTCTTTCAGTGAGAATTCATAGACAGCGCGAAGGCGGATTTCACCCCTACGGATTTCAACGTCTTCATTGCGCAAATTGAACCCAGCTTGGTCGTTTGAACGCCACAAACGGTAACTCTGTCCTTCCAACTCATATCCCGCAAACAACATGTTTCTGCTGTTGATCGTTCTGCGAACGTGTGCCCTGGCAGGAAACAAAATCTCCGTGCCCCACTTGTTGGCCACATCTGTAGAATTGTAGAAAATGATGGGAATGTAGTTCAACTCGCCCACGCGATAGGTTCTGGCAACACCCACACCCCATTGCTTCTTTTCCGATGTGCGCTTTCCATAAATCAAAGCCGCTGAATATTTGGTGTATTTCAAAGGCATGAACTTGCCAAATTGATAGTCACCACTCAAGTCCGCCGAACCTTGGAACAACAAGAATTTGACATCATCCAAAGGTTTGAACAAGGTTGTATTGATGCCCATGGTGCGTAAACCATATTCACTGAGCGATGTGAGCAGGGGACTCTTCAGCGCACCCGGATCCTCAAATTTGTAGCGCTGCTCCCAATAATTGGCACCCATCTGCCACACCAAATCGGTGCGAGAAATCACGGGAATGTTGCAACCAAAACGCATGCCATTAGAAGTCAACACATTGGCACTGTCAGGCATGATTGCAGAAAATCCCCCGGCACGTCTGAAAGTATCGGCCTTGATGTTGTAACCCAACTGATAATCATAACCCAAACTAATCAACTTGGCCGGACTCAAACCCTCAATTTTTGGACTGCAATACCGTTTGGCGCCCTCCGCAGCGAAACCTACGTTGTCGTACTGACTGTAATCCTCCTCCTCCGTTGGCGTCAAGGTATCTTGCGGCGTTTGGGGTGTTTCTGTTTGTGCTCTAAGCGATGATGTAGCGGCACAAAGCAACACCACAATCAGTCCCGCCGTTTTGTGCGGAGCGATAAATTCTTTGATTTGCATCCTGATTTATTTAACAACCATGCGCTTCCAAACATCGGTTCTACCCAAAGCCGAAACGCCAATGTAACCACGGATATCTAAGGTGTTTGCGTTGGTCATCTTGATGGTACAGCTGTAAGTACTTCCGTTCAATGGGTCATAAATGGTGCCGTCGGCCCATTCATTGTTGCCTTTGTAAACGAAATCTTTCAGCATGCGGTAGCCCTTTAATGGCACGTTCTTCATGCTTGGATCAGGGTTATTTTTATCGGTCTTGGGCTGCCCAGTTGCAGGGTCGATGGGCTCTTTCAACCAAACAAATTTGCCATAATATTTGGCGCCAATTTTTTCGATTTTTACGCGGGCACGACCGTTGCTAGGCTCCCACACTCCCATCAAGCGATCCGCGTCGGGATTTTGTTGTACAAAGGCAGTGAGTACTCCGGCCACCAGGACCAACAACATAGGGAAGATGAATTTTCTCATGATATATTCGCTTTTAGTTCGTTACAAGTTGATTTATTTGTAGGTTAGTTCAAATTCAAAGTCGCCCTTGAAAACCATGTCGGCCTCAATGTCCTTGGCCAAGCCCGCATCCACCACAATGTAGAATTGCTTTTCGGCAAAATAATCTTCGGCGGTCACTTCATTTGATACAGAAAGGTTTGCATCGGTGGTTCCGGCCTTCACAGGGTTCAAGAATGCGAGCTCCTTCATTTGTAATTCGGGGTTGTCACTAGCCAAACTCACCACAAAATTGTTCACCCCGTCGAAGTTAGACGAATCCACGGCGCGGATGTGGGCCGATTTCAACATGGCGTGCGTAATTTTCACCCCGTCTATGTATTTATCTCCCAGCAAAGTTTTCAAATCCACAGCCAATGTGTATTGGGCTGGATTGGGACCTTCGTACAGAGGGCCCGATAGCGTGAATTCAACGTCTTTCAGTGAGTAAACCGTTTTATCGCCACCACCACCGCAAGCAGTGATCAGTGTTAAAGCCATTGCCGCTGTGAATTGAAGTAATTTTTTCATCCAGGCAAACTAATGAGCAACTACCCCACCGTCTAAAGAAATGGATAATATCCATAAGTATTATTTCATTTTCCTTGTATAATCTCCACAGATTGATCTGCGATATACTGAGCATTTTCTCTCTCTTTGAAACCATCACCGCATTGGGTTGTTGATTTGGGTATATGTCGAAAAGAGCCATCGTCGTTGGAGCCGGAATTGCGGGCATCGCCACATCCATCCGACTGTCGAAACTCGGATTTTCGGTGGAAGTTTTCGAGGCAAGTGCGCACCCTGGCGGCAAAATGAGTGCCTTTGAGTCCGCCGGTTATCGATTCGATGGTGGTCCTTCACTGTTCACCCTCCCCCATCTCGTGGATGAATTGTTCACCCTTTGCGGGGAGGCCCCCAAAGCCCATTTCAACTATCAGCAGCTCGATACCATCTGTCATTACTTTTATGAGGATGGCACCCGATTTCAGGCGCACCAATCCTGGGACGATTTTTCAGCCGCTTTGGAAAGCATCGCCTCCGAGTCTGAGCGATTGGCCCTGAAAAAACAGCTCGATAAAGCCGCTTTTCGCTACAACACCACCGCGCCGTTGTTCATTGAACAGAGTCTGCACAAAATCAAGAACTACCTCAATTTCAAGACCCTCAAAGGGTTGTTTTACGCGCCCAAATTGAACTTATTTGAGTCGATGGACCGCGAAAACCAGCGACAAGTGGGCAACAAATACCTGGTGCAATACCTCAACCGATTTGCTACCTACAATGGGAGCGACCCTTACCGTGCGCCGGCATTGCTCAACATGATTCCCCACTTAGAGCAGCAACTGGGCTCGTATTACCCACAAGGAGGGATGGTCAGCATACCGCAATCCTTGTATCGATTGGCTTTGAGGCAAGGGGTTGTATTTCATTTCAACCACGCGGTACAGGAAATTATCGCCCCGAATAATCAGGCCGAGGGCGTTCGGGTGCTCAACAAACCCCAACAACAAACCCGCACCGTACTTGCCGATGTGGGGGTGAGCAACGCCGATGTTGATACCACTTACAAACACTTGTTAGCCAAACACCCTGCGCCACAGCGCATATTGAAACAAGAGCGTTCGTCATCGGCACTGGTATTTTATTGGGGCATTGCCGCAGAATTTCCCGAGCTACACCTGCACAACATTTTGTTCTCAAACGATTACGGTCGTGAGTTCAAGGCCTTGTTTGCGGGGGGTGCACCGGACGATGATCCCACCATTTACATCAACATCACCGCCAAGTGCGATGCGGGGGATGCGCCGCCGGGCTGCGAGAATTGGTTTGTGATGATCAATGTACCCAGTCATGTGGGACAAGATTGGACCGCCATTACCGCGGCGGCGCGCAGAAACATTTTGGCCAAATTACAGCGGGTTTTGGGGCGCGACATTGAACCCCTCATTGCTTGTGAAACGGTCTTAGACCCGGTGATGATTGAGGCGCGCACTTCATCGCACGGCGGCTCTTTGTATGGCACGGCCAGCAACAATGTGTTTTCGGCGTTTTTGCGACACAAGAACTTTTCCAGCGACATCAAAGGGTTGTATTTCTGTGGTGGGAGTGTGCATCCCGGCGGCGGAATTCCATTGTGTTTAAACAGCGCCAAAATTGTGGCACAGCTGGTATCGGAGGAATGATCGGAGTAAACGAAATAGAAATCTGAGTAACTTCGAAAAGAGAATATAGATCGGGAAAGATGCATTTACTGTACGACGACCAATGTCAATTTTGCTGTGCGATTGCCCGATGGGCGAAGGCGCAAAATGCCGAGATTGAGATATGGTCGGTGCGAAGCACCGATTCCAAGGAATTACTCAAAACCCACGGCATCCATTTCATTGATTTACAAACGGTCTATTTCGTGGAAGGCGCGGTTCACGTGCGTTCCCGCGCAGCATTTCAATTGCTCCGCCACACCCAGCGCCCTTGGCGCTGGCTCACCCTACTCCGCTTCCTGCCCCTATCCCTCACCGACTTCTGCTACAACTTCATCGCCAAGAATCGGCATAAGATTAAGTGGTGAAATTCGGCGTTTATTTGCCAATGCAAAACTTCGAGAAGATTGATCCAAGGATCTCTTCAACCCCGATCTCGCCTGTAATTCCCGATAACGCACGAATCCCCTCGCGCAAGTGGAAGGCCAGCAGATCGCCCGACAAACCCGAAGCCATCCC
>JBJTNN010000049.1:0-3118 GCA_046074125.1 Bacteroidota bacterium | reverse complement strand
AACAGGCCTATTCAGTTTATTACCCATGGTTTCTGTAGCAAAAATACTAATTCAACTTGGTATGGCCACCAATACGCCGTTTTCGTATCGCACAGACATCCCCGAAGTGTTGCATTTCAAACAAACATCCAAGTCCGATTCGGCATGCATCGACTGAAATCGTTGCACATGACTCGCCTCCGACAAAAAACCATGAAGATCGCCCTGCGCCTGCAACCACAAACTCATCGCAGCCCGCGTTGCATCATCTGCCACCGTCCAACCCCTATCTACCAACTGCTGCGCAACCGCCCCAGCAAACAAAGTATCTTCCAAATTCACATGGCCCTTCCACCCCGCACAAAACAAGAAAACATCCTTCTTGGTGTCGCAAATCGAAGCCACCAAAGCGTTCATATTCAAAAAACCACCCACCCAAATGTGCGACGCAGCCAAACTCAACGACAAAGCCTGCGTGCCATTGGTTGTCGTAATCACCAACGATTCTCCCTTCACCCGCTCAGGGGTAAATTCCTGGGGGGAATTACCAAACTCAAACCCCTCCACCTTAAACCCATTGCGTTCACCCGCAATCAACAAAGCCGGATTCTCCTGCTTCAATCGCAACGCCTCCTCTACCCCAGCCACCGGCCTAACCGACGTTGCCCCATTCTCCAACATCACCACCATGCTCGTGGTTGCCCGCAATATGTCGATGACCAACACCTGCTTGTCTACCACCTCTTTTTCAAACAAGGAAAACAACTGCGGACTCAATATGGTATGTATTTTCATGGTTTATGTATTGGTGTAATTCATGGCGAAACCCGCCCCCAAAGTGCAATATTGCAGCGTGCCTTCCACCGCCCTGGCAATGGCCTCGCCAAGGACCTCGCGCTCCTGGTCCGAAAACTTCCCAAGCACAAAATCCACCTGCCTGCCCTGCGAAAAATCACTGCCTATCCCAAAACGCAACCGCGCATAATTGGTGGTGCTCAAACTCGCTTGAACACTTTTTAACCCGTTGTGCCCGCCATCACTTCCCTTCGATTTTAACCGCAACTTCGCCACCGGCAACGCCAAATCATCAGTAATAATCACCACATGCTCCAATTTGATCTTCTCCACCTGCATCCAATACGACACCGCCTTCCCGCTCAAATTCATGTAGGTGTTCGGCTTCAACAACAACAACTTTCTCCCCTTGTGCGATACCTCACACAGACTGCCGTGCTTCACCGACTTCCATTCACCACCCAGCTTTTTCCCCAGCGATTCCACCACCTCAAACCCAATGTTGTGTCGAGTGCCCTCGTACTCGTCCCCAATGTTTCCCAATCCAACAATTAAATATTTCACGATGATCCCATAATTAGTTTGTCCCAACCAAGCGATCGCTGCTCATCCTGCCCGCTCGATACGCAGGAAAAATGGCGCTCAACACCCCCAGAACACTGTTCAACAACAAAATTAAAAACAAATCGCTCATCCTTAACTCTACAGGATACGGGATTGAAAACGTACCCTGCGTGCTCACCCAATGCGTGTTCAACTGCAGCACCACCAAACCCACACCCAACACCAAACCCACCAACGTTCCCCAAACACTCACCCATACCCCCTCCCAAAATACCACCCATGAAATGGCACTACGCTCCATACCCAAATTTCTAAACAACACAAAATCCTTGCGCTTGTCGATCACCAACAAAGTCAACGCCCCAACCAAATTGAAGGATATCAATAGCAAAACGAACGACAAAATAGCAAACGATATCCACTTCTCCGTGTTGAACATTTTGTACATCAACGGGTGCTGCTCCTGCTGATTCTTAACCCACCAAGCATCCTCACCCGCTCCATTAATTACCGAAGCCACTTGCGCTTTGACCGAAGCCACCTCACCCGCATGATCTCGAATTGATTCATCCAAACGCAACTCCAATTGCGTTACACCACGCTCCGATGCCCCAAAAATTCGCTGCGCCTGCTTCAACCCAATCATCACCGTTTGCGTGTTCTGATCTTCCGGCAAAGAGACAATCGCCGAGGGAATAAATTCCTCCATCCCAAAGGCATCCAAATCGTGAATACCCGCATCCTTGTTGATAACCATCAACGTGATGGGCTGCTCGATCTTCCCAACCCCCAACTTGTATACCAAACCCTCACTCAATACCGCCATGTCAGAAATTAAATTGGGATTGGCCGCCACTCGCTCATCCACAAACCGCGGCACCCCCGCGCTCGACAAAGAATCCAACGTGATACGCTTTTTAAACGCATCATCAACCCCCCAAACCTGACACACCGTTTGCTGATCGCCATACTTCAAAACCGCTTTTCCCACCAAAACCTTCGACACCACCGCAACACCCTTGATCTTCGATAACCGATTCACCACCGAACTACCGCCACCTTCATTCATCGGCAACTCGACCACCACACCCTTTTGGGGCGTAATCAGTAAATCAGGATCTGTTTTCTTGTAGGCCGAAAAAATACTGGTCTCAAACCCGTTCAACGCACTCATCAATACCACCAAAGCCATCGCCCCCACCGAATACCCCAACAAAGAAATGCCCGTGATCAAATTTACCACCGTGGGATTGGCCCTGGAAAAGAAATATCGCCTCGATATGTTGAATGAAAGTTTGATAAACCTCGTTATTGATGCCCCACAAAAATAGGTCCTCCTACCTAGAACTTTGTCAATCAATGGGTTTTGACCCCTCAATCCAACCTTTCATTGGAACAGGAGGTGCGCCCAAAGAAAATCGTTTAATCCTTCGGCGTGTTGAGCGATTTCAATAAATCCTCCATTTTCGACACATAATCCAGCGTGTCGTCTTCGTAAAAATGCACCTCGGGCATCTTCTTCACACTGTTGCGCAAACGCTGAGCCAATGCGTGTCGAATCTCCTTGTTCAACGTATCCAATTGCGCCATAATTGCCGCGCGATGTGGATTGTTGTACAGCGACAAATAAACTTTTACGTGACCCAAATCGGGACTCACATTCACGTTGCTTATCGTCACAAACGCACCGCCCAACCAATCGTTTTTCTTGATGTTGAACAATTCGCTGAGGTCGCGCTGCACCTGTTTGCTAAACTTGTCTTGTCTGAGTCCCATAGTA
>JBJTNN010000048.1:0-3212 GCA_046074125.1 Bacteroidota bacterium | reverse complement strand
ACCAAATCGCGCATTTCTACGAAATTCTGCAGGGCCAAATTGGCGATCGCGTCGGCATTGGGTTTGCGCAACTTTTGATAGGCATCGAGCACAGATGCCCAATCGCCGCCCAATTCTTCGATGCACTCATCCAAAACTATGCAATCTTCAAACGAGCAGTTCATGCCTTGGCCATAAAACGGCACCACGGCATGGGCACTATCTCCCATCAGCGCATTGTTTCCTTTCACCCATGGGTAACAACGCATGGTGGCCAGCATTCCGGTAGGATTTTGTAAGTAGTCATCCACCAAACCCGGCATCATGGGCACGGCGTCGGGGAAATGGGTATTGAAAAATGCAGTAATCTGCTCGGGTGTTTTCAGGTCGTCGATGCCTGGATTGCCATCGAAAGGCATGAACAGCGTACAAGTAAAGTTCCCACCCGGATTGGGCAATGCAATCATCATGAAACTCTTGCGGGGCCAAATATGCAGGCAGTTTTTATCGAGCTGAAATTCACCGTTGGCATCGGGCACAATCTCCAATTCTTTGTATCCGTAGTTCTCGTAATTCTGGGAAAAATTAAAACGGGGGGTACGCTGCATGGCATCGCGAAGCGCACTAAAAGCACCATCGGTACCTAATACAACATCGGCTTTGTCAACCACCGTCTCTCCATTTTCATTGGTGTAAGTCGTTTCACAGGTTTCTAGGTTGGCGGCAGTGCACTTGTGGTTGAAAAACATGTGAATATTGGGGTACTGATCAGCAAGCTGCAGCAATTTGATGTTTAATTGTCCGCGCGATACACTATAAATCGCCTGTCCTTCTTTGCCATAAGGCTGATATTTCAGATCTCCTTGCACGGGGTGCATCATTCGGCCCGTCATGGGTATCGAAATATCCAACACATCTTGATCGAGTCCTACTTTGGCCAGACCACGGATTCCGCGGGTAGACAGCGCCAAGTTGATACTTCTTCCACCCACGTAGTTTCCGGAACGCATGTCGGCCCGACGTTCATAGATATACACTTCATAACCACGCTTGGCGAGGTAAATCGACATCAAACTACCGGCCAATCCGCCGCCTACGAGGGTTACTTTTTCTGCCATAGGGTACAAATTTAATCGATGTTGGGTTGTGAAAACATGTCAAAAGTCACAACTTTGCTTTGCGATGCACTTTTTCTCGGTTCCTTCCACAATTCAGCGCTTAATTCCTTCGTGCACTTGGCGAAAGGAGGTTTCGGAGAAAGTCGTTTTTCTCACGTTTGACGATGGGCCACACCCGAGGATCACACCTTGGGTCTTGGAAACATTGAGGCAATACGATGCAAAGGCAACATTTTTTTGTGTTGGTGACAACATTGAAAAGTTTCCTGAGGTAAGCAAAGCCACATTGGCAGCAGGTCATGCAATTGCCAACCACACCATGCACCACGTGAAGGGTTGGAAGACATCAAACCCGGACTATTTGAGAGAAATCCAAGATTGTGAATTGCAAATCGGACTCGTTCAAAAGGATGCAGTAGATAGAGGCGTTTCCGGGTCACACCGAATACGCGATATACAAAACCCCGCAAAAAAACTATTCCGTCCGCCCTATGGCCAAATAAAACCGAGTCAAATACAAGCAATAAAAGCCATCGGATACGAAGTTGTTCAGTGGAGCAATTTGAGTTGCGACTACGACCCTAAATTGAACGTCTCCAAAAGTTTGGCCGCACTACTGTCTCAATCATCGGCTGGAAGCATTGTGGTTTTTCACGACAGCGAAAAAGCCGAAGATCAATTAATGTGGATATTGCCCAAATATTTGGAGGCAATGACCAATCGGGGTTATACCTTTGAAATTCTTCAATGACAAGTATTTGGTCGATGGCTCAATCCTACCCATGGTTAATTATCATATTTCTCATCGGGTTCATGTACATTCTCGTACAATTGATTCAGCTCTTTTACTTGATTGGATACAAGGCGAAATTTGAACCCCCACCAAGCGAATGGCCCCAAATCAGCATTTGGGTAGCGGCACGGAACGAAGCAGAAAACATTGGAGATTGTTTATCGGCCTTGGTGTCCATGGATTACCCCAAAGAAAAGTTGCAGATTTTGGTAGGCAATGACCAAAGTACGGATGATACTGGCAACATCGCAAGGACATGGGCTCAAGAATATGATTTTATCCAAGTCATCGACATCATCGAGAACGACAGTGGTTTAAAAGCCAAAGCCCGCGTTATGGCTCAATTGGACATTCATGCTCAAGGCGAATTCTATTTAATTACGGATGCCGATGTACGCGTGAATCCCCAGTGGGCTAAAGCGATGATCCAAAGTTTACCGGAAAATGTAGGCGTTGCTAGTGGCACAACGATGGTTAAAAGTCAGCCTGAATACAGAGGATGGGACCAAATTTGGGCTCATTTACAAGGCATCGACTGGACCTATTTCATGGGATTATTGAATGTTATATCCTATGCAGGAGTGCCAGCCACCGCAGTTGGAAACAACATGATTGTGCGAAAAAGAGCTTATTGGGAAACAGGCGGGTATGCCAGTATCCGTTTTTCTATCACTGAGGATTACAAATTGTATAGTGAGATTTGCGGCAAAGGGTATGGATGGAACAACGTGATGGCACCGGCTGTTTTGGCTCACTCTGTAGAAACAAAGGGATTCAATGCACTATTGCATCAAAGAAAGCGTTGGCTAAGCGGGGGCAAGGAACTTCCATGGTATTGGTGGTTGTTATTTGGGGTATTTGGTGCTTTTTATTTGGCTGTTCCTTTTACCCTATTGGGATTTGTACTAGTCGAAATCTTTGGTTTTAGCGATATTTCCTGTGACACAGAACCTGTTTGGTGTCTTGGGTTAATTTGGTTGGCAAAATGGCTATTACAAGGATCTCAAATCTCATTGATTTGTAACAAAGTGGGTGAAAAAGCACCAAAATGGCATTGGCATATTCTTTATGAGTTGTATTTGACGCTGATTACCATTGGCACAGCCATTTTCTTTGTATCACCCAAGAAGACGGTATGGAAAGGCAGAAAGTACTGACAATTGTCATGTTATTTAAAATAATTCTAAATAAAGTTTGCAGTACCCAATTTTCGGCATAGATTTGCACTGTTTAGAATCATTACAAATAACAAAATGACTTTTTTCAATTCCACCACCAAGAACTTTGTACCCTATTTGATCATCTTTTTGGGTTTTTCCAAT
>JBJTNN010000047.1:0-3228 GCA_046074125.1 Bacteroidota bacterium | reverse complement strand
CGATACCAAAGAGAAAATCTCCATCAAACAAACTTGGGGTGGCATCGACCTTGGTACCAAAGTATATCGCATCGTTAGACTCACCAACAGCGAATTGTGGTTGGAAAATCCGTCAGACGTTAGCAAGAAAATTGAATTTTCGAAGATCGACTAACCGCGCTTAACCGCGACGTACATCGGCCTTGAAGCCCGCCTGTTGCAAGGCGCCCAATACCTCTGCCGTTACCTCATCGGCCGGTTCTTCTGTGTGTATCGACAGCACCTTTTCGGGGTTGTTCGTGTCTACTTCCCACGCATCGATGCTTTCTAAGGCGTTTAAAAAGGGCGTTACCGACTTGATGCAGTTGCCGCAATTGATGTTTGTATTGAATTGTAAGGTTGTCATTTTATTTTCTTTTTGCTAGCCAAAGGCTGTTTAGTACGACGGAAATTGAGCTGAACGACATCGCAGCGCCCGCAATCATGGGGTTGAGCATCAGTCCGTTGATGGGGTAAAACACGCCCATCGCCAAGGGAATTGCCAGCACATTGTAGCCAAATGCCCAAAACAAATTGCGGTGGATGGTGCGCAGCGTTTGCTTGGATAATTCGATGGCTGTGGGGATTTGCGTTATTTGTCCGCCCGACAAAGTCACCCCCGCCGATTCCATGGCCAGTGCGGTGCCGGTACCCATGGCGAAGCTTACATCGGCTTGGGCCAGCGCTTGGGCATCGTTGATACCATCGCCTACCATCGCAACGGTGCGGTTGTTTGATTGTAGCTGTTGGATGTACGATCGTTTTGTATCTGGCAGGGCCTGTGCCACCACGGATTCTATGTCCAAATCTGCGGCAATTTTGTGTGCGGTTTGTGGGTTGTCGCCCGTGAGCAAATGCACCCGGATGCCTAGTTTTTGCAGCGCATGTACGGTTTGTTTGGCGGTGTCTTTGAGGGGGTCTGCGAGTCCGATTAGCGCCAACAGTTGGTTGTCGTTTGCCAGGGCAATCACCGTTTGGGCTTGGTCTAGCATCGATTGTGCGAGGGCGTACTGGCTTGGGGAGATGTGGCTGTTCAGCGCTGTCGATATCCAATGAAAGGACCCCAGTTTGAGGGTGTGTTGTTGGATGTTGGCAATTACGCCATTTCCGGGCAGGTTGCGAAATTCCTGTACTTCTGTGGCGGGAAAATCGTTGGGGTGAAAATGGGCAACCACGGCTTGGGCGAGGGGGTGTTCTGACTGTTTTTCGAGCCAGAATAGCGCTTGCAGCAGTTGGGTTTCTGACCGTTCAGGGCTGGGAAAGGTATGTACCGCCATGACAGCGGGTTTTCCTTGGGTGAGTGTGCCTGTTTTGTCGAAGACGATATCGGTGAGTTTCCCCGCTTTTTCCAGGGCTTGGGCGTCTTTGATGAGGATGCCGAGTTTGGCACTTTTGCCGATGCCCACGGTGAGCGCGGTGGGGGTTGCCAATCCGAGCGCGCAGGGACAGGCGATGATCAGTACATTGATGAAGGTGGTGAGGGCAAATCCGCTGGGTGTATTGCGGGGGAAGAAGGTATAGAAGAGGGCCGAGGCGATGGCCAGGGCGACAACGGTTGGCACGAACACGCCGGAGATGCGATCGGCCAGGTGTTGGATTTGGGGTTTGGAGCCGAGGGCTTGTTGCACGCGGGCCACGATTTGGGCCAGGAGGGTTTGGCTTCCTACTTTTTGGGCGATAATTTTCAGGGTGCCTTGTTGGTTGATGGTGCCGGCGTATACGGTGCTGCCTTTGGTTTTGGCAACGGGGATGGGTTCGCCGGTGATGGCGGATTCATCGATGTGGGAGTCTCCGGTTCGCACTTTTCCATCGATGGGGATGCGTTCACCGGGTTTGATGATGACGAAGTCGCCCAGCAGAATTTCGCTGGAAGGGATGGATATTTCTTGGTTATTGCGGATGACGGTGGCGTGATTGGGCTGCAGGGCGAGGAGGTCGGTGATGGCCTGGCTGCTGCGCTGTTTGGCTCGTTCTTCGAGGTATTTCCCGAGCAGGATGAGGGTGATGATGACGGTGGCGGATTCGAAGTAATAATGGGGATGATGGGCGTGATGTTGGGGTGGTTGGAGGTCGTGGATGACTACTTGGTAGGTGGAATAGAGGAAGGCGGTGGCGGTTGACAGGGCCACCAGGGTATCCATGTTGGATTGTTTGTGTTTGAGTTTTTTGAGGGCTGAGGTGTAGAAATCACGTCCGGATACCAGGATAACGGGGAGTGCGAGCAGGAGTTGGATGAGTCCTTCATGGGGGAGTTGGTTCATGAAGAACATGGATAGGATGAAGATGGGTGCGGTACAGAGGGATGCAACGAGGAGTTTCGATTTGAGTCGGTCTAGGGCTTCGGCCGCGCGCAGCGCGGCCGCATTACCGCTCTTGGCCGAATCACCCAACAAAAGCTCATATCCTATTTCTTTCGCCGCTTCCGCCAAGCGAACCTCGGTGATTTTTTCGCTGTTGAACCCTACATAAACCGATTGGTTGGGGTAGCTCACCACCACTTTTTCAACGCCGGTCTGACTTCCCAAATAACTCTCCAAACTCACTGCGCAAGCAGCACAGGTCATGCCCATCACCGGATAGGTGTTGTTGTGGATGGGGGTCGACAGTGGATCCTTGGATTGCTCTGTAGTCATGATTTATGGCATCCCAACGGGTTTGTGCCCTACAAAGTTCGCATATTTTTTATGAATCAGGGTGACATTCATCACCCTATAATGGCGTTGTTATGTATGGATGTCGCCCATCTCGGATCGGGATTATTGTCGGTTTGACACTTATCGTTTACCTTTGAGAAGAATATGAAACGAATTTCCCTGTTGTTGGTATTGTCAGTAATGGCTTTGTCTAGTTTGACGGCCCAGGTTTTGTCGGTCAGTCCGGTATTCCCCAAAGAAACCGATACGGTAACCATTGTTTACAATGCCAAATTGGGCAATGGTGTCTTGGTGGGGGCGAGTCAGGTCTATGCACACACGGGTGTGGTCACTACGGCCAGCACCAGTGGCAGCGATTGGAAGCATGTGGTGGGTACCTGGGGCACGGCGGACAACCGCACCAAAATGACTTACATGGGCAACGACCTATGGAAGATTCGCTATCATGTGAAGGATTTTTATTCGCAGGGCGGCGCCTTCGGCGCCAGCGAAGTCATTTTGCAAATGGCCTTCGTTTTCAGAAATGCCGATGGCAGCAAAGTGGGTAGGAGCGCCA
>JBJTNN010000046.1:0-3641 GCA_046074125.1 Bacteroidota bacterium | reverse complement strand
TGGAAAATATTTTCACTTTTGGGCTTTATCGTGGAAAAAAGTCTATAATTTTGTTCTGAATCAGCGGTATTATGGAAAATAAACCACCTCTTCACTTACAGGAAGTAATTTTTAGCTCCAAAGAGGCTAGAATTTCACATCAAATTGCTAAGCTCGTGAAGGCAGGCGCTATTAGGAAAATTGCACCTAGGGTATATTCTTCAAATTTAGACGAACCCGTTGAGGGTATCATTAGAAGAAATCTATTTCAGATTTTAGGGAATCTTTATCCCGGTGCTATATTAAGTCACCGCTCAGCTTTTGAGTTTCAACCTACTAAAAGTGGAGAAATATTTATAACTACGAGCTATACTAAAAAAGTACATCTGCCTGGTGTTTCTCTTCAATTTTTGGAAGGTTATTTACCCATAGAAGGTGACAATAAATTTTCTGGGGAGTTGTACGTGTCTCAAAAAGCACGTGCATTTTTAGAAAATTTGCAAGTTTCCAAGAAAATTGGCAGTGCGTCAAAATGTTTGAGTTTACCAGAAATTGAGGAGCGCTTAGAGCAGATCATTAGGGTCAACGGCGAAGATGAGATCAATAAACTCAGAGACCAAGCCAGAGTTATTGCGGGTCATTTGAAAATGCCCAAAGAATTTGAAAAGTTAAATCGATTAATCAGTGCACTACTGACCACTAAGACTTCAAAAATACTGAGTTCGCCGTTGGCAATCGCCCGAGCTTTCGGACAGCCATATGATCCGGCACGATTGGAGTTATTTGAAATGTTATTCCGAGAACTAAAGCAGTCGGAATTTCCTTTTCGTGAGGAAAAGAACGTTACACCTAACGCATACCGGAATTTCGCATTTTTTGAAAGCTATTTTTCAAATTACATCGAAGGGACCGTATTCGAAATTGATGAAGCGAAAATGATTATTCGTACTAACAAGCCGTTACCTGCCAGAAACGATGATAGTCACGACGTTTTAGGAACATATCAGATAGTTTCAAATAAAAAGGAAATGGGGATTACCCCTAATACGCCGGAAGAGTTTATTAAAATAATATCCTACAGACATTCGATATTATTGAGCGCGAGAACAGATAAAAACCCAGGACTTTTTAAGGATAAAAATAATTTCGCAGGCAGCACCGTTTTTGTAGATTTTAATTTGGTAAGGGGGACTTTAATTCAAAGTTTTGATTTTTTTAGAGCCCTGACTCATCCATTCGCTAAAGCTGCATACATAATGTTTGTCATGAGTGAGGTACACCCTTTCTTGGATGGGAATGGACGTATTGCGCGAGTAATGATGAATGCGGAATTGGTCAAAGCAGGGCAATCAAAAATTTTAATTCCTACGGTATTCCGTGAGGATTACATGGGCGCTTTGAAGAAGTTCACTAAACAACGGAAATGTGATACCTATATCAAAATGTTGCAGCGGGCTCATGACTTTAGTGCCAATGTATATGCGGAGAAAATGGATGACATGCAAGAGTACCTTACCGAATGCAATGCATTCAATGAGGATTTGGATGTCATCTTAAAAATACAGCCACGCACTGAAGTTAATTAGTGCGTGGCTGTATTTATGACCAATTTGGTCAGTGATTATTTCTTTTTCTTTTCTTCCGCAGGCGCTGCACCATCGGTGGCAGGCGCCGAGGCATCACCTTCTACGGCGTCACCTTCAGCGGGCTTTTTGCCTGGCGTTGGCTTGGGAGCGCGAACAGGTCTGGGTTTCTTAGGCGCCTTCTTGGGAATCAAGATGTACTCGGTATCGGTGATGTAAGATTCTGTCTTGAACACCTTGAAGAAGCTCTTACCCAAAGTTGGCTGATCTACTTTGTCGGTAATCTGGAACGTTACGTTGTTGATTACAAATCCGTTGATCTCCAATTTGGTAATCATGAACTTGTTGCTTGGCAACTTCACTTTTCCAACTTTTAATTTTTCACCTTCCAAGAAGTCTTTCTTGCTGATCAACTTAGACTTGAACCAAGAAGCAGCCACTTCCAACGGAATCGCGGTGTATTTTCCATCGAAATCGAAAGCAAAAGCGGTAGGTTCTTTGTCCAACACCATCAAATTGATGGTTGGCTTGCCTGCGTTGTTGCCCAATTTGGCGCGAACTGCGTAAGAAATATCCAAGCCAGCACCAGCAACAGGGGCTTCGGCGGCTTTCTTCGCTGCTTCTGCACTGTCTTTTTCTTGTTTGCCAATGTTGGTGTTGTTGATGTCCACGTCTTGGTTAACCACCGCACGCGAAATCTGTCCTTCGAATCCAAAACGAACCGTGGTTCTACGGTTTTGCTGGTGTTGGAATTCATCACAAGGAACATAAGCTGTATCGTTGATGAATTTGATTTCTGATGGTTTGTAGCGCTCATAGTATGAACGGGTTACATTTCCAGTTGCGTCTTTCTCAACCACCATCTTTTTGGTCTTGTTCTGGATGAAAGGTGTGAAACCAGTTACTTTACCGCCCTCACACTTACAATCGTTGATTAACTGGGTTTCACCATAACCGCGGGCCACAATACGGGCTGAGTCAATCTTCCAGGTCTTCATCAAGTAGGTACGGGCACTGTCGGCACGACGTTGAGCCAACTTCACGTTGTAATCGTAACTTGAACGACAGTCGGTGTGTGATCCCAATTCCACAATCAGTTTGGGGTAACGCATCAACACAGTTTGTGCGAAAGTATCCAAGATGCGCGCTGCATCAGGACGGATAAAGGCTTTGTCCAAATCGTAGAATATGGGCAATGTAATGACTTTCTCCAATGGGTTTTCCAAACAGAAATCCTGAACCAATTCAGTGCTCAAGCGGATGCCGTAGGTAGTTCTGCTTTCGGGCTCTGCTTCGAAATAGTATTTTTCAGGATACTTGGCGAAAATCTCATAATTGGTTTTTTCACGCAACTTGGCGGTGTAAACCCCTTGCTCATCCGTTTTCAATACCATTTTGGTGGTGTCGCGGTCGTTGCTCAACACAACCGTAGCACCTGCCAAAGGCTTTTTGGTGTTACAATCAGTGATGGTACCACGGATGGTGATGATAATGGGGGTGATATCGAATGAGTAAATATCGTCGTTGTTTTTACGGTCGCCGCGGTTCGATGAAAAGAACCCTTTGGTGGCATCGCCTTCCAAGAAAGTAATACCGAAATCGTCTCCTCCAGAGTTGATGGGCTCGCGCAAGTTTTCACGCTCTCTCCAAACACCAATTTCCTCTGTGGGCTCGGCATTATTGATGTCCAATCCACCCAAGGAAGGCCATCCATCTGAAGAGAAGTACAGTTTGTTGTCGTGCTTATTGAAGTAAGGGTAATACTCGTTGCCTTTGGTGTTAATGTCGGGACCCAAGTTGATGGGGTTGCCCCAAGACTTAGAGCGTTTGCTGTAGTTTACCGCCCAAATATCAAATCCACCCAAACCACCTTCGCGGTTTGATGAAAAGTACAACGTTTTGCCATCAGGACTCAACGCTGGGTGTCCGTAGGTGTGTGCAGTGTCTTCTTTGCAGAAGTCTAAAGCATCACCCATGACCCATTCCGGACCCACTTTTTTCAATTCGTAAATGGCACATTTGTTTGATTTGTCTTTTTCACGGTGACCGCACTGGGTAACGTACATGGTGCTGTATCGA
>JBJTNN010000045.1:0-5528 GCA_046074125.1 Bacteroidota bacterium | reverse complement strand
AAAAGCATTGGTATAACGACCAATGTCGCCAGCCAAAAACTGATCCTTACCTTTCACAGAGATGAAGATTTTCTCTTGCTCATCTGTTGAGGAATTTGATTTGAAACGCACCTGCTTCAAATTCAACACCATTTCAACCACATCTTCAGTTACACCTTTGATGGTACTGAACTCATGGTCTACCCCTTGAATCTTCACAGAGGTAATGGCATAACCCTCCAAAGAAGAGAGAAGAATTCTGCGCATTGCATTTCCAATGGTTACACCGTAACCTTTTTCCAACGGACTGAATTCAAACAGTCCATGGAAATCGGTGGCTTTGTGCATAACCACTTTATTTGGTTTTTGAAAAGGTATTACACCCATGATTTTTTCTAATTATTTGCTATAAAGTTCGACAATCAACTGCTCCTTGATGTTCTCTGGAATTTCAGAACGCTCAGGGTAGGTTAAAAACTTACCACTCAAATCGTTTCCATTCCAATCGATCCAACTAAAACGGTTGTTTACTTTACTTACTGAATTGGTAATCACTTCCAAAGATTTTGAACGCTCACGCACAGCAACTACATCTCCAGGACGCAATTGGTAGCTAGGAATGTTCACAACCTCACCATTAACCAAAATGTGGCAGTGAGAAACCAACTGACGGGCACCACGACGTGTAGGCGCTATACCCATACGGTAAACCGCGTTATCCAAACGCGCTTCTAAGAATTTCAACAAATTCTCACCGGTAATTCCTTTTTTAGCAGCCGCACGCTTGAAAGTGTTACGAAACTGCTTCTCCAATACACCATACGTGTATTTGGCTTTTTGCTTTTCAGCCAATTGAACTGCGTACTCCGACTTCTTGGGCTTGCGACGAGAATTTCCGTGCTGACCTGGACCGTAGTTCTTTTTTTCAAGTGCTTTGTCTTTTCCGAAAATCGCTTCACGGAAACGACGTGCCACTTTGGATTTTGGACCTGTATATCTTGCCATTGGTTTTTTCTTCTAAAATTTAATTATACTCTTCTACGTTTTGGAGGACGACATCCATTGTGAGGCATTGGCGTAATGTCAGTGATTGACATAACTTCGATACCTACTGTTTGAAGGTTACGGATGGCGCTGTCACGGCCACTACCTGGACCTTTAACAAACACATCCACCTTTCTCAAACCAGCATCGTAAGCAACCTTCGCACAATCCAAAGACGATACTTGAGCAGCATAAGGCGTGTTCTTCTTAGAACCTCTGAATCCCATCTTACCCGCTGAAGACCAACTGATCACTTGTCCGTCTACATTCGTAACTGAGATAATAATATTATTGAAGGTAGCACGGATGTGCACTTGACCCAATGGATCAACTTTTACCTTCTTTTTAACTACTTTTTTCTTATTTGTATTTGCCATGATTCTGTTCGTGCTATGGATTACTTAGTGGCTTTTTTCTTACCGGCAACAGTTTTACGCTTACCTTTTCTTGTACGTGCGTTGGTGCTGGTACGCTGACCGCGAACTGGCAATCCCTTACGGTGACGCTGACCACGGTAACATCCAATGTCCATCAAACGCTTGATGTTCAATTGAACCTCAGATCTCAATTCACCTTCTGTCTTGATGTTTGATGTAATGAAGTTACGAATTGCTGCCAACTCGTCGTCATTCCACTCATTCACCTTTTTGTCATGACTGATTCCTGCTTGATCCAAAATCAATGCAGCTCTACTTCTACCAATCCCGTAGATGTAAGTCAGGCCAATTACGCCTCGTTTGTTTTTGGGAATGTCTATCCCTGCTATCCTAGCCATTATGGTTATCCTTGTCTTTGCTTATATTTTGGGTTCTTCTTGTTAATAACATACACCTTACCCTTACGGCGTACGATTTTACAGTCTACACTGCGCTTTTTTACTGCGGTTCTTACTTTCATGGTCTTACTTATATCTATATGAAATTCTACCTCTCGTTAAATCGTAAGGCGACATTTCAACTTGTACTCTATCACCAGGTAGGATACGGATGTAGTGCATACGCATCTTCCCTGAAATGGTTGCTATGATCTCATGTCCGTTTTGCAACTTCACGCGAAACATGGCATTCGACAACGCTTCGGTTATCGTTCCATCTTGTTTTATTGCATCTTGCTTGGACATATTGTTAAAAGGGCTGCGAAATTAATAAACTTATTATTAAAAATCAACTTGACTATACTGATTTGTCATTCTACCCTTCAATTTACCACCACCACTCATCAATCCGTCGTATTTGCGCATCAATAAGTAGCTGTCGATTTGTTGCAAAGTGTCTAATACAACACCCACCAAAATCAACAAACTGGTACCACCGAAGAATTGACTGAACTCCTGATTCACTTTGAATGCAACAGCCACAACAGGCATAACAGCAACCAAACTAATGAAAACAGCGCCGGGGAAAGTGATCTTTGAAATCACACCGTCGATGAAATTCGCCGTTTGCTTACCAGGCTTGATGCCAGGAATGAAACCGTTGTTGCGTTTCATATCATCCGCCATTTGAACGGGGTTGAAAATGATGGCTGTGTAGAAATAGGTGAATACTACGATCAAGAAAATCAAGATGAAGTTGTGCATGAAACCATTGGGATTCATCAAACTCATCAACCATTCTGGTGCCGCTGACTGCGTGTAGAAACTACCAATAGTCGCAGGCAAGAACAATATGGCTTGTGCAAAAATGATGGGCATAACACCTGCCGCCAAAATTTTGATTGGCAAGTATTGTCTCGCGCCACCATATTGGCGGTTTCCTACCACACGCTTGGCGTAGTTGATGGTGATTTTGCGCGTACCCTGTGTTAACAGAATCACACCCAATACTACCATAAACCAAACAACCATTTCAATGATGAACAAAATGAAACCGGCGTCTGTAAAACGGAATACCATTTCACTCAACAAGGCCGACGGTAGACGGGCAATGATACCCACCATGATCAACAAACTAATACCGTTACCCAAACCACGGTCGGTAATACGCTCACCCAACCACATGGTAAACATGGTACCAGCCGTTAACAAGAACATGTTGGTAATCATGAACATACCCGGAGTAATAGCATCGGTGAAGTTGTACAACAACGCCTGTCCATTACCTGGAGTAGAAGCAATATTATTCAAATAACCATAGGCCTGTACCATTGTAAATGCAATGGTGAGGATGCGGGTGTATTGGTTGATTTTTCTGCGACCTTCCTCTCCTTCTTTCTGCAAACGCTGAAAAGCAGGAACGGCAATCGAAAACAGCTGCATGAAAATTGAAGCAGAAATGTAGGGCATAATACCGAGGGCAAAAATTGCTCCGCGACCGAATGCGCCACCTGCAAAGGTGTTGATCAATCCCAAGATGTTGTTCTTGGTCTGGTTGTTCAAACCCTCCAACGCATCGCTATCGATACCCGGCAAAATCACATAAGACCCCAATCGGTAGATAACCAACAAAGAAAGTGTATACACAATTCTCTTGCGGAGATCTTCGATAGACCAAATATGCTTGAACGTTTCAATCAGCTTTTTCATGATGATTTGATTTAAGCGATTTCTGTAGCGCTTCCTCCAGCCTTCTCGATAGCCGCTTTGGCAGTAGCAGAGAATTTGTGAGCATGTACTTCCAGAGCAATGGTGATTTCACCACGACCCAACACTTTCACCAATTCGCGCTTGTTTACCAAGTGCTTGTCGATCAAAAACTGCTGATCAATTTTGTTCACGCCCGCACCTTCTGCGATCTGTTGCAAAACATCCAAGTTAATGGCCGCGTATTCAACACGGTTGATGTTTTTGAAACCACCCTTGGGAATACGACGTTGCAAAGGCATCTGACCACCTTCAAAACCGATTTTGCGGCTATAACCAGTGCGCGATTGAGCACCTTTGTGTCCTTTTGTAGAAGTTCCACCACGACCTGAACCTTGACCACGGCCAATACGCTTGCGGTTTTTAATGGAACCTTCTGCAGGTTTTAAATTACTGAGATTCATCTTTTTAATTAATCAGCGTTTTCTACTTTTAACAAATGACTTACAGTACGCACCATACCTTCAGTAGAAGAATTCAATTCAACTACACGGCTAGCATGCATCTTGTTCAAGCCCAGAGCTTTTAATGTGGCCTTTTGGTTTTTCGGATATCCAATGCCACTCTTGATTTGTGTGATTTTTACCTTAGACATATCGATTAACCATTAAATACCTTTTTCATACTGATGCCACGCAATTGCGCAACTGAATGTGGATCGCGCATTTTCATCAACGCATCAAAAGTTGCTTTTACCACGTTGTGTGGGTTAGAAGAACCTTTAGACTTCGCCAATACATCGGTTACACCTGCACTTTCCAATACCGCACGCATCGCACCACCGGCAATTACTCCAGT
Source organism: Bacteroidota bacterium (assembly GCA_046074125.1). Classification (GTDB taxonomy): domain Bacteria; phylum Bacteroidota; class Bacteroidia; order NS11-12g; family UBA955; genus UBA955. Next base: position 1,126 of record JBJTNN010000045.1, on the reverse strand, counting down.
ACCGTGAGCGGCAGGCTTCAAGAATACATGTCCACCACCGAAACGACCAATCTGTTCGTGAGGCACAGTGCCATTGATTACAGGAACTTTGATCAAATTTTTCTTTGCATCTTCAATCCCTTTATTGATGGCATCCATCACTTCGCCTGATTTTCCCAAACCATGACCTACGACGCCTTTGCCGTCACCAACAACCACCAAAGCAGTGAAGTTGAAGGTACGACCACCTTTGGTCACCTTTGATACACGGTTGATCGAAACAACCTTCTCAGTCAAAGTGAGTTCACTGGGTCTTACTCTTACAATATTGCTATTCAACATAATCGTTTCTTTTAGAATTCGAGTCCACCCTCACGAGCGCCCTCTGCCAAACTTTTAACACGACCGTGGTATAAGTTACCACCACGATCAAATACAACTGCCTTGATGCCGGCTTCCAAAGCACGAGTGGCAATGGTCTTACCCACAATGCTCGCCTTCTCCACCTTCGTTATTTTGTTGGCAGAAATTGCCGCCTCACGAGAAGATGCTGCACACAAAGTAGTTCCGTTGCTATCATCAATGATCTGCGCATAAATCTCAGCATTACTTCTGAATACACTCAATCTAGGACGAGCTGCAGTTCCAGAAACTTTACCACGAATTCTGCGTTTGATTTTATTCTTATTATTAATTTTCTTAGTGTTTGCCATTTTTTAGGTTCTCCTTATTTCTTAGAAGCAGATTTACCAGCCTTTCTACGCAAAACTTCACCGGCAAAACGAATACCTTTTCCTTTGTACGGCTCAGGCTTACGGAATGAACGGATTTTAGCTGCAACCTGTCCCAACAATTGCTTGTCGGCACACTCCATCATAATCGCTGGTGGTTGTCCTTTCAAAGTTTCAGTGGTTACTTTGATTTCCTTGGGAATTTCCAACATGATTTTGTGTGAGTATCCCAACACAAATTCAACCAAGTTACCCTCGTTAGAGACCTTGTAACCTACACCTACCAATTCCTGACGAACACTATGACCTTGGCTTACGCCGATCACCATATTGTTAATAAGGGCACGATACAACCCGTGAAGGGCTCTGTGCATTTTACTGTCGCTGGGGCGATTGACTGTCAAAACACCATCCGC
>JBJTNN010000044.1:0-8059 GCA_046074125.1 Bacteroidota bacterium | reverse complement strand
TAAACATGCGTAAAAGATTGAAAAAGAACTTCACACTGATTGCCTTTTTGCTGCTGATGAATGTGGTTGGTTTTCTATCTGCCCAAGCTTATTTCTCAGGAACAAAAGGTTCAACCCATTTCAGTACTCAGGTACTGTTGGAAACCGTTTCTTTCAATCCCAAAATGATTGCCCCATCGAAATGGTTGGAATTGGGCATCGATTTGTTGAAGAAGAATCGCTAACGCTGAAGGAGGCCTATATTGGGTTTTCAAAATTCTCTCCATACTTTTTTTTCGGACTGTGAGAAGTCTATCAGTAAACACAAATTGTATCATGTGTTGTTCTGGTTATTATATGCATCACTCACGGCCTCGGTAATTCGCATCGGCAATTCTTGGTTCGATTCATTCCAGCGACAGTTGCCCATTGTAACAACCCATGCGTTGGTTGTTTACGTGAACTTGTATGTGCTTTTACCCAAGTTGCTGTTGGTGAGGAATTATTTCACCTACATTCTGTCGGTTCTGTTGTTGATTGCGGGTGCAACGTTTCCTCTGGCCATATTAACCCATAGATTGGTTGCGCAAGAGGTAATTCAAGATGAAGTGTGGTCGTCGTTTTTTCTCTTTCTTATTGCGGTTGGATTGTTTTTTAGCCTGATTCTGTCCATGACCTTGAAATTTTTAAAAGAATGGTATGAGGATCAACAATCGAAAAGAGAATTGAAACAAGTTCAGCTTCAAACGGAATTGATGTATTTGAAATCTCAAATCAATCCGCACTTTCTATTCAATTCGTTGAATAATTTGTATGCATTAACGCTCATGAAGTCGGACTTGGCACCCCAAATTGTGCTGCGTTTGAGCGATATTCTGCGATATGTCCTTTACGAATCCAGTGCCGGCAAGGTGGATATTCAAAAGGAAATTCAGCATCTACATGACTTTATTCAGTTAGAAAAATTGAGGTTGGGAGACAGGGTGGTGGTGCAATTAGACTTGGAGGAACCCCACGATGATTTCAAAATTGAGCCAATGTTATACCTAACCTTGGTAGAAAATGCGTTCAAACACGGCGCACAATCAGAAGTTTCTGAAGGTTGGGTGAACATAAAAGGCACTTCAACCAAAGATGGATATGCGCTTTTCGTCGAAAACTCCATATCAAAAATAATAGAACCAAAAACAGCGGGAGGCATTGGTTTATCTAACCTTCGCAAGCGATTAGACCTCATTTATTTGGGAAAATATCAATTAAACATTACACAAGATACCGACAAATATTCCGTTTCACTCGTACTAACATTGTCACATGCATAGCAAGAACATACGTTGTATTCTCATCGACGACGAACCGTTGGCCCTTGAGGTATTAAAAGCCCATTTATCGGCGCACAAAAACATTGAAGTGGTAAATACCTTCGGCAATGGTTTAGACGCGCTTGAATGGCTGAAAGATCAGAGTGTAGATGCTGTTTTTACCGATATCAATATGCCAGGTATATCGGGATTGGATTTGGTGAAAAATCAATATCCGTCTCCTCATGCGGTAATCTTCACCACCGCTCACCCCAATTATGCCGCAGATGCGTTCGAATTTGAGGCGCTGGATTATTTGCTGAAGCCCATTTCCCCCGATCGTTTAGAAAAAGCAGTGAAACGCCTTGAAGAATACATGCAAATGAAAAAGGGTGGTGACGATGGCGTATCGCTCAAGCCGGATTTTGTTTTTGTGAAAGTGGATGGGCAACATCAAAAAGTGAATTACAGCGACATCCAATACGTTGAAGCTTTTGCCGATTACGTAAAAATATGGACAGCCAACGAGAAACGAATTGTTACCCTTCAAACCATGCGGAACATGGAAATGTCCTTGCCCAGTGATTTGTTTGTTCGGATTCATCGCAGCTTTATCGTAGCCAAGAACAAAATTGAAGCCATTCAGAACAATGCCGTGGTGATCGGGGGAAAGCAATTGCCTGTTGGTAAGAATTACAAAGATTTGGTGCAGTCCATCGTTCAACAGACCCGACTTCGCTAAAAAAAGGGCTTCCAAACCCTCAGATTGCCTCCTTGTAGAACTTTTTTCTACAAATCATTTCGCGTTTTTACACAAATTTGACAATTCTAACTTATTGATAGATAGTTGTTTGTCTTGCTATTGTATCCTTAGTGTCATAAAGATACTTGTTCGCACAATAATGGACAAAATAAAAGGCAATAGAATCAGTTTATAGTGCAAACCCTCACGGGACTAACCCTTAAACTGATAACTAAAGAAAACTACTACTGTGTCGAAACTTGATTACAACAAAATTAAAAACCTGGCTGCAGCCAAACGTATTCCAATAAAAGAATTGGCACGTAGATGCGACCTCAGTGAGCAAGGTTTTCACTATATGTTGAAGAAGCAAACCATGCGTGTTGACACGCTGGAGAGAATTTGCGAGACATTGGAAATTACCATGGTTGATTTGTTCGATGACAACATGGACACATCACATGTACTTGGTGCAATCCCATCGGCAAATTCTGGCTCTTACACAGACTTGATGGGTAAGTTGGATACCATCATCGAATTGTTGCGTGCTGAAAAGTATGCAAAAATCGACTAGTTAATAAGCCTGATAGGTTTTTAGGGCTTCTTCGGTCAGTCCTATCCAGTCAATTTTATTGTCCAGATCTCTGTTGGCCTGTTTTGCCAACCAAGGAAAAGCAATTTCACTGGGGATGTTTCCCACCAATTCGTCTTTGGCCATCGGACAGCCTCCGAAACCACCCAAAGCGCCGTCAAATCTGCGGCAACCGTGTTCATATGCGGCTTTGACTTTCTCTATACTTTCTGCGGGATTGGCATGTAAATGAACACCAACATGAACATGGGGCAAGCGATGTTGAATGGCTTCGAACAATTCTCCCAAAACATCTTTATTCGCAGATCCAGTGGTATCGGCCAATGAGAGGGTTCTAATACCCAATGAGGCAATTTTAGATGCCCAGTCAGCAACTTCCTCGGCGCTCCAAGTATCGCCATAGGGATTGCCAAAAGCCATACTCAAATAGGCAACCACCTCTTTGCCTGAAGCCAACGCTATGTCTTGAATGCGGGCTAGTCGACGGAAGGCTTCCTCCCGAGATGCGTTGGTGTTTCTTTTTTGAAACGTTTCGCTGACACTCAAGGGAAACCCCAAATATTTAATTTTCGGAAAAGCTACGGCCCTTAGAGCTCCACGCTCGTTAGCCACAATGACCAACAATTTTGTATCGGTTTCAACTTCGCTGATGGCTTGAATTACCTCAGCAGTATCTGCCATCTGGGGGATGGATTCGGGATTGACGAAACTTCCACAATCAAGCACATCAAACCCTTGAATCAACAGCGTTTTCAAATAGGCAACTTTGACCGCAGTAGGAATAAAGGTCTTGATGCCTTGCATAGCATCTCTCGGACATTCAACCAAAGTGAGTCCGTGAGTCATCGTCATGCCGCAATTTACTACAAGAAATCGAAGAAATACTGACTAATCTTCTTGTATAGATGTACGCGATCTGGCCCCACCACGTTGTGCTTATGGCCGGGGTATACATAATAGTCCAATTGTGCATTTCGGGCTTTAACGGCTTTGTCTACGAACATCAAACTGTGCTGCCATACCACAACATCATCATCCGCTCCGTGAATCATCAACAAACGACCTTCAAGTTTATCGGCATAACCCAAAAGATTGTTGTTTTTAAAACCTTCGGGGTTTTCTTCTGGACGATCCATGTATCGCTCGGTGTACATAATTTCGTAAAAACTCCAGTCGATCACAGGTCCGCCCGCAACACCCACTTTGTATTTGCCAGGAGTGCGGGTCATTAAGCTGGTTGTCATGAATCCACCGAAACTCCATCCGTGAATACCCACGCGGGTAGAATCGCACCAAGATTGAGCTTTCAACCAAGCCAAACCATCCAATTGATCGGCCATTTCAGCGGTGCCCAATTGTCTATGAACCGCGTTTTCAAAAGCCAATCCACGATGGGCTGAGCCACGGTTGTCTTGTGTGTAAACGATGTAACCGTTTTCTGCCATGTAATGCATCCACAAGTTGCCGCCACCTAGCCACGTATTGGTAATCATTTGAGCATGCGGACCACCGTATACATATACCACCACAGGGTACTTCTTGTTGGGATCGAAATTGCTGGGATAGAAAATACGGCTATATTGTTCGGTGCCGTTAACCATCCGTTTATTCACCTCAATTTTGCCCAATCCCAAATTGGCGATGGGGTTGGGGGATTCGAATATCAGGCTTGGTGATTGGAAGGTTTTGCTAGGGTAATCCGCGATGTGTTTTACGGCGTCAATGGCTAAAATCTGCCTTGGCGTGTTATAACTGCTGTAGATATTCAATAAATACCCGTTTTGCTGATTGAAACTACATTTATTGGTGCCCGCAAAAGGTGTCAACTCGAAAGTGGTTTCCTTACTACCTTTGGCAATGGGTGTTGCCATTCCTTGCGCATTCACTTTGCTGTTGGCCCAGTCCAAGGCGTGTACATGTCGCTCCAAAGGCGAGGCCATCGTGTTTTCAAACAACAAATACTTACCATCTTTGGTAAAGCCCAATACCTCGGTTACTTCCCAACTGCCTTTGGTGATTTGGCGAATGACGGGTTTGCCTTTGATAAAACGGAACAAATACAAATGATTCCAGCCATCAGCCTCAGTTTGTAACACAAAATCGGTGTTTGAATTGGGCAGAAAGATGGGGCCGCTCTCAGGTTCCACATATTTGGGGTGACTCAATTGATAATCAACACTCACCAACGCACCAGAAACGCCATCATATTTGCGCAATTCCATCTTGTTTTGGTCACGGTTGACCCAACTCACATAAATGTACTTGCCATCGGGTGTCCAAGTGATGTTCGTTAAATAGTGGTCGTAACTGCCTTGGGTATTCAAATAAACCAATCGCTTCGATTCTAAGTGATAAACACCTACCGTAACGGTGTGACTGCTGTCGCCCGCCATTGGGTATTTGATGCTGTTGGCCTTGGCCGGACGCGGTTGGATTCCAAACATGGGGTAGTCGGTAACACGTCGCTCATCCATGCGATAAAAAGCCAATTTGTCGTTGGCAGGACTCCAAAATAAGCCTTTTGAAATGCCGAATTCATTTCGGTGAACGCTCTGACCGTATACAATGCCATTGCCGCCATCTTCAGTAATTCTTATATCCGGACCGAATACTATGGGGTCGTTCCCTGTAATGTATAAGTCATTGTTTTTAACCACACCCACCATGGCGCCGTTGCTGGAAAACTCCGTGGCCTGAACCTCGTCTTTGGCTGCATGGTAAGTGTAACGAATCTGAATGGGCCCTGCCATGAGATTATCGTTCAAGGGCTTTTTGAAATCCACAGACAGTACAAATCGGCCTGCTTCAAACCAACCTTGGTAATCTCCGGTCCAGTTAATGATGGGCATGCCAAACAGTTGAATCTCTTCTCCCGCAGTGGCTTTCACAGCAGTTTTTGCCATGTTGATGAAAGAATCAACCTTGATCAATGGAGTTTTTGATAACGAGCGGACATCCACCGTATACAAAACACCATCCACAACTTCTGCCAATTGACTTTGGGTAATCCACCCGTGCAATCGCGCATTTTTGGGGTAAAACTTGGGATTGAAACAATTTTCTATCGTGAGTTTGTTGGTGGAGTTGGTGTTGGTAACAGATACCTTCGCTGATTGTGTATTGGATTGGCTATGAAGTCCAAGCGTGCCCAAACAAATGACGATGGAAAAAATGCGGATAGAAATGCGGTTCATAAATAGGGTTTCAGAAGTTTCTATCGCAAATTTGCTGAAAATTTATCAGATGACTGACATACAATCCATAATCGAGGCCGCTTGGAGCGATAGATCTTTGTTAAAAGATGCCAATACATTGAAAGCCATTGAGTTTGTAATAGAAGAACTCGACAAAGGAAGAATGCGTGTGGCTGAGCCTTTTTCTGATGGCAACTGGCAAGTGAATGATTGGATTAAAAAAGCCGTGATTTTGTATTTCCCCACGCGCAACATGGAAACCTTTCATGCGGGTCCAATGGAATTTCACGACAAAATGCCGTTGAAGAAAAATTATGCAGAATTGGGCATCCGGGTGGTTCCTCATGCTGTGGCTAGACATGGTGCTTACATTTCACCGGGTGTGATTTTAATGCCTTCGTATGTAAACATCGGTGCTTTCGTGGATGCCGGAACGATGGTCGACACTTGGGCTACGGTGGGCTCATGTGCTCAAATTGGTAAAAATGTGCATTTGAGCGGTGGCGTTGGCATTGGGGGTGTTTTGGAGCCTGTTCAAGCAGCGCCTGTAATAATTGAGGACGATTGTTTTGTGGGAAGTCGATGCATCGTGGTCGAAGGTGTGAGGGTAGGTAAAGAGGCCGTTTTGGGTGCGGGGTTAACACTCACAATGAGTACAAAAGTGATTGATGTGGAGACAGGAGAAGAATTGCCAAGAGGCTACATTCCCGAGCGCAGTGTGGTGATTCCTGGCAACATTAAAAAGACCTTTGCCGGTGGAGATTTTTATGTTCCTGCGGCGTTGATCATTGGTAAACGCAAGCCCAGTACGGACCTGAAGACATCACTCAATGATGCCTTGCGCGAACACAATGTAGCCGTTTAAACCCACGGGACCGTGAAAATAGGATTTGATGCCAAACGATTTTTCTTCAACCACTCCGGTTTGGGGAATTATTCGCGCAAGCTCATCGAATCTTTGTTGGAGCATTTCCCCGAAAACGAATATGTCCTGTATGTGGATCGATTGGATGCCATGGATAATGGCCACCCCGATGCGCTTCGAATTCTTGATCGTTATGGTAAAAAATCAGGTGGACAAGCCCGTTGTTTTACATTGGTGATGGTAGACGCACCCAAGTGGTGGCGCGTTTGGGGAATGGGTAAAAGGGCTGCATCGGATGGGATTGATGTATTTCACGGGTTATCGAATGAACTGCCTTGGGATTTACCGAAGCATATTCCATCTGTATGTACCATTCACGATGTGATTTACAAAGTGTTTCCACGATATTATCGATGGTGGGATAGGGCCATTTACCATTGGAAAACCAACAGAGCAATCCAGGTGGCTTCTCATTTGGTGGTAACCAGTCAAACCACACAGAAACAAGTTGAAGCGTATTATCCCCAAGCAAAAGGACGGTCATCGGTCATTTATCAAGCTGTGGATGAGGCCTACTATTCTATAGGTAAATTGTCTTTGTCTGATTCCGATGAGTCGCCCTATTTTGTGTATCAAAGTAGTTTTACAGACAGAAAGAACCATGCGGCCTTGATCGAGGCGTTTGCGATGATACAAAAACAAACAAATTGGAACTTGAAATTGGTTGGTTTGAACGGGTCTACTTTGTCTTCGGTTCAAGCTCAGATTGAATCAATGGGATTGTCGTCGCGAATTACCTGTTTGATCGACCAGCCCAAAGAAAGGGTGGTTTCAGTAGTAAAAGCTGCTTCCGGGTTTGTTTATCCCAGTCTGAATGAGGGTTTTGGTATCCCATTGGCGGAATCTTTGGCAGCGAATTTGCCCATGGCGGTTTCGAATATCGAAGTGTTTAAGGAGTTGGTTGAAGATCTTCCGGAGTATTTTCATCCCAACAAGCCTGATGAATTGGCAGCGGCTATGATGTCGATCACCCGCCCGGAAATCCAAGCCCATCAGCGATTAAAAAGGGAATTGTTGCTGAAAAAAGTGGAGGCAAAATCCATCGCAGCCCAATGGATAAGTCTTTATTCGCAGCTGAAAAATTCTTAGAATCCTAGTCCTAAACTAGTAATGGCGTTGAAAATATCCACTTTTCTACCCGTGAAGTGATCGGCTGATTGCCACCATTTACATTCAGTTCTCCAATACAACTGATTGAATAACTTACTGGTAGAAAAGTGGATATTTTCAACGCCATTACTAGTTTAGGACTAGGATTCTAAGAATTTTTCAGCTGCGAATAAAGACTTATCCATTGGGCTGCGATGGATTTTGCCTCCACTTTTT
>JBJTNN010000043.1:0-4106 GCA_046074125.1 Bacteroidota bacterium | reverse complement strand
CTCAAGGGAAATAAAGGTACGAAAATACCCCAAAATTACCGCACCCTCACGCAATTTTTTCCAACAGAATCATCAACCAACCCTCGGTGGTTTCTGTCTTTAGGTGTCGCAGATTCAAACTGCGGGCATGCTCAACAATCAGGGATTCGTCGGCCTGCTGCAACCCGCTCAAAAACAGCTTGTGATTGTCCTTCAGCACCCGCACATATTCGGCCATATCGGCCAGAATCACTTCGCGGTGGATGTTGGCCAACACCACATCAAAATGGGCGTCTGCAATTCCTGCAAGGGCTTTCACATCGCCGTGCACCATGGTATTGTGTTGGGTTTGGTTGATTTGCAAATTGTCGTTGGCGTTGTCTACCACCCAATCATCGATTTCCACGCCCAGCACATCGGTGGCGCCCAGCATTTCGGCAGCGATGGCCAATATTCCGGTGCCCGATCCCATGTCCAACACCGTACTGCCCACAAATTCGGGGGCGGCTTCTTGCATGGCGGTGAGCATCAACCGGGTGGTGGCATGGTGGCCGGTGCCAAAGCTCATCCTCGGCTCAATGGTAATGGCCCTCGTCCCCTCCGGGGCCTCGGGATGGAATGTAGCACGCACATAAAACTCGCCCACTTGCAAAGGATCAAAGAAATTCTTCTCCCACAACTCGTTCCAATTCTCTCGCTCCACAATGCTCCATTCGATGCGGTCGCAGTAGTCCATCACCGACTCCTCAATGCCTTCATACTCGCTCTCGGCGATGTCGTTCTCGTCGGCAAAGGCTTTTAGCCAGTTTCCGTCCGACTCAAAATGGGTAAAGGGGTATTCACTCAGATAGGCCGTGATGATATCGGCTTGATCCGGGTCATCGCACAACCATTCAGCTTTGAAGCAGATGAAATTGCTCATTTTTTGGTACCCAACTGCAGGTTGCACTCACCAAATTCGGCGTTGTAGCCAATGGTAAACGGCAGTTTGGCGGGTTTTTTGGCCTCGTACTCGGCCCGCATGTCTTTTTGGAAATAGTTAGAGAACAAGTTGATGGTTCTGCTGTATTCTCCCAAAACTTCCGCTTGAAAACCGCCATTTTGCATGGTTGCCAGCGGCATGCCACTATCGTCTTGTAAAATAATTTTAGACTGACCCAATACCACGTTGGTAATGTCCGAGAAGTAATCTTTGTACATCAGGTAGCTGGCCGCTTTGAAAAACGAAACCACCGAACCGCGTTGTTTCAGGTAGGCAAGTACACTCGGATCTTTCTTGTTGCCCGTGTTACTGATGTCTTTGCTGAAATACACCAACTCACGAACCTGCTTGTCACCGGCTTTGCTATAACCAATGCGCAAACCTTTGGGTTCTGCGCCCGCTTCTACGGCTAATTTTTTGCCGTTGGCATCTACATCAAAATATTCCACATAATGGATGCTAAATCCATTGCGGGCCAAGTAGAACATGAATGTATGCAACGTGCCGTTCATCAGGTCATGGGCAAAATCATCGTCCATGCTGAGCGTACGGAAAAATCCAAGCTTGTGGGGGAAAAACATGCACCGATCCAACGTGGTCAGGTAATCTTCCATTTTTGACGCGTCGATACTGTCGGGTTGAAAACGAGACCCTGTGGGTTCCAACCCAATCATGATCACTGTATCACGGTTGGGATAAAACAAATTGGCATAATAAAAATCGCCACCAGCGAAGGGATACAGCAAAGTTTTGGGCGCGGTGCTGGGCAGGCATTTCTTTTCATTCACCCATGTCGAAATGGGCTGACCCACATTTTGGGTGAGCAAACGCCAACGCAAATCCGTTTTGGCGGCATGCATTTTCCAGAACTCTGTTTTTTCTAAACTGTCGTTGTTTGCATCATGCACACCCGCAATGTATCTGGCAAAGGCCGTCCATGAAGCATCCACCGGCATTTGGGGTGCTACCACTTTGGCCTTGGCAGAGTCGGACGCTTTTTTGTCAGAAGAATGATCTGAGGTATTACAAGCAACTTGGGTAAAAACGAGGATGGAAAGAAGTGTCAGCCGACGGAGCGTTTTCATTGGGGCGCAAATATACTATACGAAAATCTCAGAATAATGTCTGTGGAAAATCTTTTTCAATGGGCAACAGGGCTTGGGGGATGTTTCGCTGAACCTTCTGTTGATTCAACCAAGTTCCAACAGGATGAGCGGTCAACACATCTTCTCCACAGGGGCGCAACAACGCACTTCTTTTTTCACGATGGCTCAACAAAAAATCTTTGGCCTGATCGGCGTTGAGCACCGCGGGCATGCGCTTTTTCAGGTTGTGGATTTCGGCCATCAAGTCATTGGCTTCGGTGGTGATGATGGCGTAAGATTGCAGTTGCTCCCCGGTTTGGGTATCGGTCCAAGCGGCATAAATCCCCGCAAACAACAGGGGTTGCAAATCGGTTGCGTAGATGTAGTGGGGTTGTTTTTTCTTACCAATGGTTTGCCATTCGAAAAAGCCGCTCACAGGCACCACGCAGGGTTGGGCTTTCCATGCATCGCGGAACAAGGGCTTTTGGTCCAAGGTTTCGGCGCGGGCGTTGAGGCCGTACACGCTGAGTTCTTGGGCTTGCTCAGGCGATTTACACCAGTGCGGCACGAGTCCCCATTGCATGGCCCTGAGTTGATAGGTAGGGGCCGATTCGTTGGGCAAGGCCGTGATCACCGGCAGTTGGGGATGGTTGAAGCCGCTCAAGAAAAATCCCGGACTCACCAAAGACTGGTTGGGGATGGTTTCCCAAGGCAGGGGAATATCGAACTGAGACGCATCGCCCAGTTGCAATTTGGTTTGCAGGGATTGGGCTGAAAAATTGATCGCGTAACTGAAACACATGGGAGCGGACTTTCAAAGGAAAGAAATTTTTTGTTCCTTTGATTTGTGATTATTGGATTATCGAGAGAGCGTAAGAGTCCGCCCGACAATCGAGTTGCATTATCACCCATTCAGTGTGTGGCCTTGCAGCAGCGCTATCCCCAGGTGAAAGTACTGGTGGAGTCCTCCCCCACCCGATGCTTCAGCGACGAGGCCTACCGCGAGGTGGGGATAGAGGTGGTGGATGATTTGGGTTTGTGCGATGTAATTTTCAATATCAAGGAGGTGCCGAGCGAGGCGTTGATTCCGGGCAAGACGTATTGTTTCTTTTCGCATACCATCAAAAAGCAGCCGTACAATCGTGCGATGTTGCAGAGCATTTTGAAAAAGCAGATTACGCTCATTGATTACGAAGTGTTGCGCTACGAGACGGGTGCGCGGGTATTGGGATTTGGTCGATATGCCGGAGTGGTTGGCACCTACAACGGACTCCTGGTTTACGGAAAAAAGCACGGGTTGTTTTCGTTGAAGCCGGCGCATCAGAGCAAGAATTACGCCGACATATTGACCCAATTGTTGCGGGTTGAGCTGCCGAATATGCGCATTGCGGTGACCGGTGGCGGCAGAGTATCGCAGGGGGCATTGGATTTGCTGCGGGCCTTGCAAATCAGGGAAGTTACGCCCAACCAGTTTTTGCATGTGGAGTACGGCGAGCCGGTTTTTGTGCAACTGAACAGTCCGGATTTGTATGTGCATCCGAGTCTTACCCAGTGGGACACCCAGCATTTCTACAAGCATCATGGGGAGTACAAAAGTCAGTTCAAGGGGTATGCCGAACGCACGGATTTGTTGGTGAATGGCATCTACTGGACGGAGGATTTGCCGCGGTTGTTTGAGGTGGACGATACAGCGGATGCGGTGAAGTTTGCACCCACGGTGATTGCCGATATTTCTTGTGATGTGGAGGGCAGCGTGCCGATCACGTATCGGGCCACGAGCATTTCGGATCCGGTGATTGGGTGGTGTCGACGTACGGGATCGCCTTGCGAACCGTACATAGAGGATTCGATTGAAGTGATGGCTGTGGGAAATTTGCCCAATGAGTTGCCGAAGGATGCGAGCGAAGAATTCGGGGAGATGCTGTTGCAGCATGTGATTCCGGAGTTGATGCAGGGGAAATCGCGGTTGATTGAGGAGGCCACGATTGCCAAGGGGGGGACATTGACCGCACATTTCAGCTATTTGAGCGATTTTGTAGCGGATATTCCCGAATAATCAC
>JBJTNN010000042.1:0-10611 GCA_046074125.1 Bacteroidota bacterium | reverse complement strand
CATAAAGCCAGAAACTTTCAATTTAATTTGCGGAACGAAAATGAGACTAACTAAGATTTGTTTGGCCTTAGGGCTCGGGTTATTGGGGGGATTTCAAGGGGCAACAGCCCAACATAAGTGTGGTTCAGATCAATACCATCAGCATTTGAAGCAATTGGACCCTACGGTTGCTCAAGCGGAAGCTGAAATCAATACATTGCTGAAAGATAAGACCATCGAAAGTAGGGCGGCCATTTATACCATCCCCGTGGTATTTCATGTGATTCATACCAATGGTCCAGAAAATATTTCTCGTGAGCAAATTTTGGATCAGATTCGTGTGTTGAACAACGACTTCAATTTGCTGAATGGCAATAGAACAAAATTGCGTTCGGTGTTTAACGGACTCGCGGCCGACTGTCAAATCAAATTTGAGTTGGCAAAAATAGATCCCAATGGCAACTGCACGGAAGGAATCAACCGCGTGTATTCGTCGGCCGGGGTGCAGATGGACATGACCACCGAAAAAGTGAAGTCGCTCATCAACTGGAATTACAAAAAATACCTCAACATTTGGGTGGTATCGTCGATCTCAGGGGGTATTGATGGCGGTGAAGTATTGGGTTATGCCTGCTTCCCTTGGGCCACCAATGCAACAAGAGACGGTATCGTGATGAAGTCTGATCGTGTAGGAACCATCGGCACCGCAGTAGCATCGGATAGCGCGAGAACATTGACCCACGAAATCGGACATTGGTTGGGATTGTATCATACATTCCAAGATGGATGTACCGGGGGCGACCAAATCGATGATACCCCACCGGTGAATGGCACATTCGTGAACGCTTCATGTCCTTCCGGGGGCAACAGCTGCACCAACGACTTTCCCGATTTGCCCGACATGTGGGAAAATTACATGGACTATTCCAATGGGGGGTGTCAAACTTTGTTTACCCTGAAACAAAAATCGCGGATGCATGGTGTTTTGACCAATGGCAGTTACCCTAGGGCGGCGGTTGTGTCGGCGGCCAATTTAATTGCCACTGGCGTGGCTCCAGGCAGTGTGGCTCCAGTGGCGGCATTTACTTCCAGCAGCACGGTGATATGTGCCGGTCAATCGGTGAAATTTTACGATCTCACCTGTAAATCTGCGCCAACTGCTTGGTCGTGGACCTTTACGGGTTCTAGTCAGCCGAGTTCTTCAGTACAGAATCCAACCATAACCTATCAAACACCCGGCACCTACAGCGTGTCATTGACGGTTCAAAATGCCAAAGGCAGCAATTCCACCACCAAAACCAGTTACATTACTGTATTGAAGTCGGTGGCGGTGAACAAAGCCAACTTTGAACAAAGTTTTGAAAAGGGTGACCCAACGACATTTACCACCGACGATAAATTTACCCATTCATCGCCCGTGGGTTCTCGTTTTGTGCTGGAAAATACCACCAGTTATTTGGGAACCAATTGTTACAAGGCCCCCATCACTACAGGAGGGAACATCGGCAATACCTACAGTGTTACTTTGCCCAGTGTAGACATTTCAGGCATGGGTGCGCTGACGCCGAAATTTACCTTTATGGCCGCTTATTGCCAACCCAGCGTAGATGTAACCGATGTGTTGCGGGTGTATGTTTCCACAGATTGTGGAGCTACATACAAGCAAATCATGGAGCGCTCGGGGACTGCATTGGGGTATACCGGACAAGTATATACCAACAATTTTAAACCCAACAAAGCCACTCAGTGGAAAGTGATGGGATTGCCCAGTCTTTCTTCGATTGGATTGGGACTCAATAGCAACTTAACCTTCCGCATTGATTTTATCAGTGCGGGTGGTAATCCCATTTACATCGACAACATCAATTTGGGACAATACATGGCAGGCATAAATACCTTGGGCGAGGATCTCCAGATCATGGAGATTAGTCCCAATCCAGTAGAGGCCAATGCCAAAATTGTGATTCGCAACACCAAACCAAATGAGTCGGTGGTTGTTGAATTGCTGGATTTGCAGGGAAGAACAGTTGCCAGCATTTTTGAAGGAGAACTATCAGAATCTACATATACCCTATTTATGTCGGATTTATCTTTGCCCTCGCAAGGCCTTTACATCGTGAGTTTGCGCAGCGCAAGAGGTCAAATTCAAAAACCAGTCATTTTCGGAAAATAATTCATGTCAATCAAGAACTTAGTCATCGTAGAGTCACCCGCAAAAGCCAAGACCATTGAGAAATATCTCGGTGAGGGCTTTATTGTTAAATCCAGTATGGGTCACATCCGAGATTTATCGTCGGGAGATGGAGCCATCGACATCAAAAATGGATTTGCCCCCAAGTACGAGGTGCCTGATGAAAAAAAGAAACTGGTTGCAGAACTGAAGAAATACGCCAAGGATGCCGAAACGGTATGGTTGGCATCGGACGAGGACCGAGAAGGAGAAGCCATTAGTTGGCATTTGTTTGAGGTGCTGGGATTGAAATCCGAAAACACCAAACGGATTGTATTCAATGAAATTACCAAGACGGCCATTCTCAATGCCATAGAAAATCCGCGGACCATCGACAAATGTTTGGTTGATGCTCAGCAAGCACGACGTGTGTTGGATCGCTTGGTAGGCTTTGAGTTGTCGCCCATTTTATGGCGCAAAGTTCAGCCCAAATTGAGTGCAGGTAGGGTTCAGTCGGTGGCGGTAAAATTGGTGGTTGAGCGCGAGCGTGAGATCAATGAATTTGATGCCAAGTCTGACTTCCGTGTACAAGGACAATTCAAAACCAAAGAGGGAAAAACCCTAACCGCAGAGAATGTAAAGAAGCCGGCGAATGCGGCCGATGCCAAAGCATTTTTGGAATCGCTGATCGATGCCGAATTTCAAGTAACAGGGTTGGAAGTAAAACCCACTTTCCGCAATCCCGCGCCGCCGTTCACCACATCTACCTTGCAACAGGAGGCTTCGCGTAAGTTGGGTTATGATGTAACCACCACAATGCGTATCGCCCAGAAATTGTATGAAAACGGACACATTACCTACATGCGTACAGATTCAGTAAATCTGAGCAAGTTGGCGATGTCTGCGGCCAAAGAAGAGATTGAAAAGTCGTTCGGACCTAAGTATTCACAGGTTCGGAATTATACCACCAAAAACGAATCAGCCCAAGAAGCCCACGAAGCCATCCGCCCAACCAATTTTGGGGCGCAATTTGCTGGGGACGACAACCGAGAGAAGAAGTTGTATTCCTTGATTTGGAAGCGTGCCATCGCATCGCAAATGGCCAAAGCGGAAATGGAAAAAACGGTAATCACCCTAGAAGATTTGCAAAAGAAATCGAAGTTTCAGGCCGAGGGTGAAGTCATTCGTTTTGATGGATTTTTGAAGGTGTATATTGAATCCAAGGACGATGAGGAGGAAGATGGTGAGGAGGATGGCTTGTTGCCAGCAGTAACTGTGGGTGACGCCATTGAAAGGCTCAAATTGACAGCCCTAGAGCGCTATGCAAGACCTGCGCCCAGATACTCTGAGGCTTCGTTGGTAAAGAAGTTGGAGGAGTTGGGGATTGGACGTCCATCTACCTACGCACCAACCATTTCTACCATTCAAAAAAGACAATATGTTACCACCGAAAACAGGGAGGGTAAGCAACGGAAAATTGCTGAAATCACCCTCGAAGGGACTTCAGTTTCTGAGGTGGTAAAAACCGAGAAATACGGCGCTGAAAAGAACAAATTGTTCCCTTCAGACATGGGAATGTTGGTGACAGATTTTTTGTCGGCCAATTTCGATGCCATCATGGATTATGGATTCACCGCATCTGTTGAAAAGCAGTTCGATGAAATCGCCAATGGCAATCAGGCATGGCAAGACATGTTGCAAGGGTTTTATGGTCCATTCCATCAGGCGGTGGACACTACCATGGAATCTGCGGAAAGGGTTACTGGCGAGCGAATTTTAGGTGTTCACCCGAGCAGCGGTCGACAAGTGAGTGTACGGATGGGTAAATTTGGTCCTTTCGTGCAAATCGGCAACAAGGAAGATGGTGAAAAATTGATTTATGCCAGCTTGCAGCAGGGTCAAACCATTGAGACGGTGGATATGGAAAATGCATTGAAGTTGTTTGAATTGCCTCGCGAGGTGATGGTCTACAACGGAGAGTCCGTAATTGCAGGGATTGGTCGTTATGGACCGTATTTGAAGCGTGGCGATAAGTATTTCAATGTAGAAAAAGGCACCGATTTGATAGCCATGACCGCGGAGGAATGTGCGGCTATATTGGATGAAGCGTTCCAAGGCGTGCAATACCCGATTGTTGTGGGTACCCACAATGGGGTGTCACTGGAAATCAGCAAAGGACGTTTCGGACCATACATTAAGTACCAAGGTCAGTTCGTGAGTATTCCAAAAGGTCAGGCGCCAGAAACGGTTACGTTGGATCAGGCCATCGCTTTGGTAGAAGCAAAAGCGGCTGGCGTAATGGCTGCTGTGTTGAAGTCGTTTACCGAGGATGCCAACATCCAGATTTTGAACGGCAGATACGGTCCGTATATCAAAAACGGCAAGGACAATGTGCCCATTCCGAAGGATAAACAGTGGGACAGTTTGACGTTCCCGGAAGTGGCGGATCTGTGCAAAAATTTCGTGAAGAAGCCCAAGGCGGCAGGATTTAAGAAAAAGAAATAAGCGGTTTTACCCCGTTTGGATAAATTCGGAGGAGCAAATGGACGTTTCGACCCTCAAAGCCATGATTCGATTGCTTGACGACCCCGATGAAGCGGTGAGTCAAGCGTTAGAAACCCGTTTCATGGAAGAGGGGGAAGACATCGTGGATGATTTGGAGTCGATCTGGCTCGCCAACGAATTTCCTGCGGTATCTCGGCACATAGAGTTGCTTATCAAGCGGATTCAAAAGCAGGGTTTGCACCGCAGGTTCAACAATTGGTTTCAGCAGGAACAACCCGATTTGGTGGAGGGGTGGGTATTGGTATCTCAGGTACAATATCCGGGATTGAAAATTGAGGCCATTCGCAGGACCTTGAGCGACATCAAGTTGGATGCTTGGTTGATGATGGGTGGGGTTGAAAATGACCTTGACAAGGTTCAAATTTTGAATCATGTGTTTTTTGAGCAGCAGGGTTTTCATGGAGACAACAGTCAGTACCATTATACGGACAATTCATTCATCAATCGTGTGTTAGAGCGAAAGACAGGCAACCCCATTAGTTTGTCGGTGGTGTACATGGTGGTTGCACAGAGTTTGGGTTTGCCAGTTTTTGGGGTGAATTTGCCCCAACATTTTGTGGTGGGATTCTGTCAATTGAGGGAGGGCTTTGAAGGGGTTAAGAACATGAAGATGGTGGGGGTGGCTGACGTGGAGAAGGTGTTATTTTACATCAATCCTTACAGCAAGGGGCAGGTTTTTACCAAAGAAAATGTGGATGCATTTTTGAAAGTGGTGAATGTGACGCCGCAGAAACAATTTTATCAACCTTGTGGTGTAAAGGAGATCATCAAACGCATGTTGAGGAATTTGCATTTTTCTTATGGGGAGGTTCAAGATTTGGAGAAACAGCAGGAGGTGTTGCAGATGATGAAGTTGGCGGGGATGTCGGATGAGTTAGAGGGACGATAGTACCCAAAAAAGGGGATGTAGGGGCAGGTTGATGCCGAGTTTTTGAGAGTTTCGGGGTGGTTGTTTGGCGGTGAATGGAAAAAAGCCGATTTTTGCAGTGAATTCTTATGGCAGAAAAACCCATTGTAATGCCCAAAATGGGCGAGAGTATCGCAGAAGCTACCATTATCCGTTGGTTGAAGAACGAAGGCGAGCGTGTGGAAAAGGACGAACCCATCGTGGAAATCGCCACCGACAAGGTAGACAGTGAAATTCCCAGCACCGAGGCGGGTATTTTGGTTAAGCAATTGTACAAGGATGGTGATGTGGTAAAGGTTGGAGAACCTGTGGCCATGATCAACGCCGAAGGAGGGGCCTCCGCTGTCGCTCCGGCCCCCACTGCAGCGCCAGCAGCAACGCCGGTTGTGGAAGCACCCGTTGCCGTAGAAACCGCTGTGGCCGCCATTGAAAATCAAATTCAAGCCGCTCAACCTGCCGCTGAGCCCTTAAGCAATGCCGATGGTTCTCGTTTTTATTCTCCATTGGTATTGAATATCGCCCGCACCGAAGGTGTTAGCATGTCGGAATTGGAAACCGTTCCAGGCACTGGCAAAGAGGGTAGGGTAACCAAATCAGATATTTTGGCCTATGTGGCCAATCGTGGCAATGCGTCACAGCCTGCGGCTGTAACTGCTGCTCCCGCTGCTCCCGCCGCGCCTGCGGCCGCGGCGCCTGTGGTGTCACAAAATACGCCAGCCAAAGTAGAAGTGAAAACCAGTGTTTCACTGAATCCGGGCGACGAAGTCATCGAAATGGATCGCGTGCGCAAACTCATCGCCGACCACATGGTAATGAGTAAACATACATCGCCCCACGTAACCAGTTTCGTTGAAGCCGATGTAACCAACCTGGTGAATTGGAGAAATCGCGTAAAAGATTCTTTCAAAAAACG
This sequence comes from Bacteroidota bacterium, assembly GCA_046074125.1. GTDB lineage: Bacteria > Bacteroidota > Bacteroidia > NS11-12g > UBA955 > UBA955. The sequence goes on along the minus strand of JBJTNN010000042.1, from coordinate 4,077 downwards.
CGAAGGTGAAAATATCACCTTTACCCCCATATTCATTGAAGCCGTGGCCAAAGCCATCAAAGATTTCCCCATGATCAACGTGAGCGTAGATGGTAGCAACATCATCAAACGCAAAAACATCAATGTAGGAATGGCTGTAGCCCAGCAAAATGGTAACCTCATCGTTCCGGTAATCAAAAATGCCGATACCATGAACCTGCTTGGCCTTACCCGTGCAGTCAATGAACTAGCCAACCGCGCCCGTATCGGTAAGTTAACGCCCGACGAAATACAAGGCGGTACCTACACCCTTACCAACGTGGGAAGTTTCGGAAACGTCCTCGGAACCCCCGTCATCAACCAACCCCAAGTAGCCATAATGGCAGTGGGTGCCATTCGCAAAAAGCCCGCAGTACTTGAAACAGAGTATGGGGATGTGATTGCGATCCGACATATGATGTACCTCTCGCACAGTTACGATCACCGCGTGGTGGATGGTGCACTGGGTGGTATGTTTGTACGTCGCGTGGCCGATTATTTGGAACAGTGGGATGTGAATCGCGAGATTTAATTCCCTGCGGAAAATTCCTAGAAACAGATGCCTGGTTGTCGATGCGACAATCCAGTTTGCATACCGAAATCCGTAACGCCAACAAAGCAAATTCCCTACCTTTGGCCTAGTGGAATTCAAAATCCGACTTTTCGCCAAACTCATGAGTGTATTGTTCGCTGTTATGGCGCTATACGCCCTCTTGGATTTGTTTTTGGAGCCCAAAGAGTCGCTGCGATTTGTGCTGGCCCACGATTGTGAAACGGGCTATCGCTCAACCAGTAAGTATGGTGCCAAATATTATCGCGACAATTACCTAATCTGTGCCGAGGTTCAATGTCAAGTGCCTTACCGACTGAGAACAAGCCAAGAAATGGATACGCTGCTCACGTATCAATCAGTGGAAGTACGCATGCATCAGGCCCAAGAAATATGGGATCGAACACATGGTGTTGCCGGCGAGATTGCCGGAAGCGCAGACCGGGATAAACCCTCCTTTGAGCTTGTGAAAATACCGGTTGATCTGAAATCCTATTACGACGTAGAAGATGGCGATTCCATTCGCATATTTACGAGCCCGTGGCGGAAGAAAGTTGTTGGGTACACGATTTTTAGCTGGCCGCATTGGTTGGATACGCCTTGGTCTGTCGTGAAATTGGCCATGAAACGCGTGAATCCCGATATCAATCAATGGTTGCTCACAACCCTCGTTTTTGCGCTGATTTCCCTGGCCCTGAGTGTGCTTACATGGACATTAAAGGAATTTCCGTATTCTGTGGGACTGTTTGTGTTTAATTGCGCCTGTTCGGCCATGTTGCATTGGATTTATTGAGAAATTGGGGGATTTTTAACAAGGCGATATGAAGATTTTGGTGATTTCAGACAATCATGGGTGGGTAGATGAGGGAATATTGCATCACGCCGCCTGGGCCGATGAAGTCTGGCATGCCGGCGATTGGCTCAATACCAAAATGCACGATGCCATTACCGCCCTGGGCAAACCCATTGTGGGCGTTTATGGAAACATCGATGGAATGGATGTGAAAGTAGAATACCCGGAGCTGCAGCTGTTCGATAGAGAAGGGTTTCGAATCTTCATGACCCACATCGGAGGGAAACCAGGCAGATATCCCGCCCAAGTGAAAGAAATTTTGCAAAAAACACAGCCCGATATTTATGTGTGCGGCCACTCACACATGCTCCAAGTTCAACGAGATCCCAAATTTAACAACTTGCTTTTTCTCAACCCCGGAGCCTGCGGACTTCATGGATTTCACAAAGTGAGAACCGCCCTGCGATTTCAAATTGAACCGCAAAAGATTCATTCTATGGAAGTTGTAGAATGGCCGAAAAATATTATCAAATAATCTTGGGTTAATGTTTGAAATTCTCAAAGAAAATGGTAATTTTGCATCCCGTTCTGAAAAGAATACATGCCCAGGTGGCGGAATTGGTAGACGCGCTGGTCTCAAACACCTGTGGGTTCACCCCCGTACCGGTTCGACTCCGGTCCTGGGCACCAAATTGTGAAAAGCAATAATCATTTTCAGATCAAGACAATCGACGGCCAACTGGCCGTCGATTTGTTTTTGCCCCCAACCGAAGGACCTCATCCTGTGTTGGTGTACTGCCACGGCTTCAAAGGATTTAAGCAGTGGGGACATGTACCCTTTATTCATGAGTATTTTGCCACCGGCGAATACGCCGTAATCACCTTTAACCATTCGCACAGCGGTGTTGTTGGCGACAGCGACGACTTTCAAGCGCTCGATCTGTTTGCTGTGAATACGGTGAGTAAGGAACAGAACGACCTAGAAGCACTCGGTAAATGGATTCGGGAGAATGGCAAAGACCTGGATTTGAATGTTGAACGCGTTTCGTGGCTAGGACATTCCCGTGGTGGTGCCAATGTGATTGTCTTTGCTGCACGCTGTCAAGACTACGTAGAAAAAGTCATCGCTTGGAATCCCATCCCCTCATTTCAATACCTGTTCGAATCCTACAACAAAGCCGCGTGGAAAGAGAAACGTACCATGTACACGGCCAATGCCCGTACGCAACAACAAATGCCCTTGGATTACAGTATTTGGGAAAATTTGCTCGCCCATGAAGAAGAATTCGATGTGGTTGAAGCCGCCCGTAGCTTGGGACGTCCGCTGTTGATTGTACACGGAGAGTCCGATACCGTGGTTCCACCCGCCCTGTCTGAGCCCCTGTATGAAGCTTGTCTTCACAGTCTCCGCATGACAGTACCCAAAGGAGATCACACATTTGGCATGAAACATCCCTGCGAAGGCATGGAGGCATTTACCCAAGAATTGTGGATCGCACTCGACAATACCCTGTCGTTTTTGGAAGAAATTTAATGTGTACCCTTGGCGGAAGCCCGCTTTAACCGGTCATTGATCGCCCGGCCCAATCCACTTTCTGGCGCCCACTCAAAATATACCCGCGTGCAACCGTCTTTGTCGAACTGTCTCAACGTTCCAAACAAATTCATCGCCGCCTCTTTGTCGCTTCCATCACCCGACAAATAATAGTGTTTCACGTCAACGGTGTTTTCAACTGCCTCAACGTGTTGCGAAGAAAGCCATTGTTGCGCCCTCTGTTGCGAAAACCACATCATCCCAATTTTCTCAGCAGTTTGCTGGGCCCAAGGGGCATTGTGGTTGTCGGTATTTTCAGGACTCCACGCAATCATGGTCGATCCGGGGGAGTAGTGCTGGTCTAACTGTCCAGGCGCCTGGGGATTGCTGTGCATACTCAACACCTCATTCACGGGTTTTCCGAGCGCTTCGGTAATAGATTCCAAGTCCAAGCCGCCCAAACGCAATACGGTGACGGTGTTGTCCGGTGCCACTGAAACAATGGTGCTTTCAATGCCAATGGCACATCTTCCGCCATCGAGAATGTAGTCGATGCGCTCTCCCAATTGATCGGCAACGTGTTGGGCGTTGGTGGGACTCACATAGCCGAAAGGATTGGCGCTAGGCGCGGCCAGCGGGAACGGTATTTTACTGAGTAGTGCCAACGTCATGGCGTTGTTGGGCATGCGCACAGCCACGGTGGGGTTATCGGCAGTGACCAATGGGGGAACGATTTCGGCTTTGGGCAAAACCAGTGTGAGTGGGCCGGGCCAAAATGTTCTGGCGAGGGTGTCTGCGGCACTGGGCCAGGCACTGCACAGAGATTTTGCCTGCTCGATACTGCCCACATGTAAAATGAGTGGGTCGAAGGTGGGTCGGTTTTTTGCAGAGAAAATGCCCGCAACCGCGTCGGGATTTAAGCCATTGGCTGCAAGTCCGTAAACCGTTTCGGTGGGAATGGCCACGAGCTTGCCTTGGCTGAGTAAATCAGCCGCAAGTGTAGGTCGATTCCCAGGGGCGCCCCCATGATTTAACGTCGTTTTAAGCTGTACTTTTCAATTTTATTGTACAGGTGGCTACGTTGAATATCAATCTCTTGGGCTGTTTTGGCCACGTTCCAACCGTTTTGCACCAATTTGCGTGCGATGAATACTTTTGCGGCCCAATCGCGGAAGTCTTGCA
>JBJTNN010000041.1:0-2544 GCA_046074125.1 Bacteroidota bacterium | reverse complement strand
GGATAAGTCCTATTTTTGCCTCACTTAACGTAATCAAAATACATTATGTCAGCCCCTAACAACGGTGGAACTCCAAGATACAATCCGCTTGAGAGCATGCAGAGACGCTTCGATGAGGCGAAAGAGAAATTAGGATTGGACGATCAATTTGCTAACGTATTGCGGGTGCCCGATAAGGTGGTGGCAGCGAATATTCCGGTGACGATGGACGATGGAACCATTCGCGTGTTTGAAGCCTACCGCGTGGTGCACAGTGTGCATTTGGGTCCTTCTAAGGGCGGTATCCGATACAGTATGGATGTTCATTTGGACGAGGTGAAAGCTTTGGCTGCATGGATGACATGGAAGTGTGCGGTGGTAAATGTGCCTTATGGTGGAGCTAAAGGAGGTATCAAGTGTGATCCTCGTAGCATGAGCAAAGGGGAGTTGGAGCGTTTGACACGTGGATATACGTTGGCAATGCGCAACGTGTTTGGTCCGGACAAAGACATTCCAGCGCCTGATATGGGTACCAGTGCGCAAGAAATGGCTTGGATTGTGGATGAGTTTTCAAAAATTTCTGGACATAACGCCTACGCTGTTGTTACCGGTAAGCCCTTGGTTTTGGGGGGTAGCTTGGGCCGGGTAGAGGCCACAGGCAGGGGTGTGATGGTAAGTACCCGCAGCGCCATGGCGAAGTTGGGGTTAAATCCTACCCAGACCACTTGCGTTGTGCAAGGTTTTGGAAACGTGGGAAGCATTTCTGCGAAATTGATCGCCCAGTTGGGTGTGAAGATTGTGGCAATTTCTGATGTGACCGGTGGGTATTACAACCCTGAAGGCATCGATGTGGCTGCTGCGATGGCGTATGTGGCCAACAGTGCCACCCGCAGTTTGGATGGGTATACCGGCGGAAGCAAGGTTACCAATGCCGAATTGTTGGAATTGCCTTGTGATATTTTGGTACCTGCGGCCATGGAGGATCAAATTACTCCAGAAAATGCGGCGCGTATCAAAGCGAAAATGATTGTAGAGGGCGCTAACGGTCCTACTACCGCAGAGGCGGATTCAATTTTGAACGAAAAAGGCATTTTGGTGGTGCCAGATATTTTGGCCAACGCAGGTGGGGTAACGGTATCGTATTTTGAGTGGGTGCAGAATCGTTTGGGTTACTACTGGACAGAAGAGCGGGTAAACCGCAGGGCAGATCGTGCCATGAAACAGGCGTTTGACAATGTCTATGCAACGGCTGAGAAGTTTGGTGTAAATATGCGTATTGCTGCTTACATCGTGGCTTTGGATAAGGTGGCCAGTACCTTGAAATTGAGAGGTTCTTTCTAACATGAGATTACACAGAGAAGGATATACCATCATTTTTGTCACAACGTTGGTGCTGGTGCTGTTGAATGTGGGTGTTCAATGGCTGCTGGGCGAAGGATTGGTGTCGCAAATCTTTTTGGGTTTGTCGTTGCTGTTCTTTGTGATGGTGGTGCAGTTTTTCCGCAATCCATCGCGCAACACGCCCCAAGGTGAGGGACTCATCATTGCCCCTGCCGATGGCAAAGTGGTTGTGATTGAGAATGTGGAGGAAGGGGAATACTTCAAAGACCAACGGAAGCAAATTTCCATTTTTATGTCGCCCGTTAACGTTCACGTGAATCGTGCACCGGTTAGCGGAACGGTGTTGTACCAAAAGTATTTTCCCGGCAAGTATTTGGTGGCTTGGCATCCAAAAAGCAGTACCGAAAACGAAAGGACAACCGTGGTGATGGAAGAAAACGGCAAGCAAATTTTGTTCAGACAGATTGCCGGGGCCTTGGCCCGACGCATTGTTTGTTACGCAAAGCCCGGACAAGCCTACACGAAGGGTGATGAATACGGGTTTATCAAATTTGGTTCACGGATCGATTTGTATTTGCCCTTGGATGCGGAGATTTTGGTTCAGTTGGACCAAAAAACCGTGGGTGGAGAGACCGTTATTGCGAAGTGGTAAATGTAAAGTCTGTATAGTATCTTTGTATAAATAGAGAAAATCATATGAAAAAAATCATCGCTTTTGGATTGTTGATTGCTGGTTTTGCAATCACTTCTCAGGCCCAAACTGCGGGCGAAACCCAAAATAACACCCCTGCCATTGAAGTGGCTCAAGTAGCCCCTGCTGCGGCAGTAGCACCAACCAAAGCTTGTTGCAAAAAAGAAGGTTCAGCTGCTGGATGCAGCAAAGCCGGTGCAGCCAATGGTGAGGTAAAAGCCTGCTGCAAGAAGGAAGGTTCTGCGGCTTCAGCGTCTGCTGCAGCCCCTGCCATGGCTCCCAAAGCGGCGTGTGGTGGTTCTGCTGAGCACAAGTGTGGCGATCATGGAGATGCATCTGCTTCTGCGGCTGCTCCAGCTGCAGCGGTTGCTGCACCTATCGCGGCTCCTGGTTCTGCCCCTGTAAAGAAGGCCTGCGCTGCGGGTGCTGAGGGCAAGCCTTGCTGCAAGAAATAATCAAACCCCATTACGAATTCCTCTGATTTGGGTGTTTACCTTGGTGGTAGGCACCCAAATTTATTTTTGGGGAAACCT
>JBJTNN010000040.1:0-3035 GCA_046074125.1 Bacteroidota bacterium | reverse complement strand
GCCAACATTCCTTGGCTCACTTTGTAGGCACCGTTGTATTCCGCTACTTCCTCACCCAACAAAAATACGCTCTCATCTCGGCGCATTTCTTCTTGCATGGCTTCTCGCAAGGCTTCTCTGAAGGCGATTTCTCTCATGTTTATTGCTAAAAGGACCACAAAATTACGGGTTTTCGTCGGAAAGTGCATTTGAACTTTTAATCTGATTTGGAATTTCCGTTTAAACCCATATTTTCGTTCTCATAACTTCTACAACATGAAAAACTACTACACCCAAAAATTCGGAATTGCCTTTACCGCGCTTGCCTTGTTTATGGCTTCATGTGGATCGAATGCCACCTTTTCAAAACGCTATCACAGTCGCGGTTTCAATATCGCTTGGGGTGGAGGTTCTTCTGCTGATGGAAAAAACGAAAGACCTGCAACCAAGCGGGTAAAACTGCAATCATCGACAACTTTCAGCGAGAAAATCAGTGTGGAATCCGTTCAGGAAAATAGCAGATCTATTGATATCGTTGCAAGTTCGGTGAATGTCAATGTTGTTAAAGGAGTTGCACCACAAAAAATGGAACCATCTAAGATGGGCTCAATTGTTTTGAAAACAACCGTTGCCAACGCCAAATTACCATCAATCATCAAACCGAAATTGTCTAAACAAGTAGCGGTTAAAAACAGCCCATTAAAAGGTGATCCACGCGACGGTAAGAGTTTGATTTTGTCATTGGTTTTATGTGTTTTTTTGGGAGTGTTGGGAATTCATAGATTCTATCTAGGATACACTTCTGTAGGTTTGATTCAATGTGCCATTGGTGTTGTAGGGTTATTATTTGCTGAATGGATAATAGGACTATTGTCAATTTGGATATTGATTGACTTTATCAGAATGGTAACATTCAATTTAGAGCCCAACGGCGGCTATTACAGGGATGGCGAATTGTTTGACCGTTAGTTTTACCTGGTCGACTGATTTTAGCTCAGCAGGTAGATTTCGCCATTAGTTTAACCGTCGGCCTAGTACACCGTCGATGAGGGCAAATAGGGGTCTCGGACCTAGTTTTCTCCAGGCCACTTCGTCGAGTTCTCCCCCAAAATTTAGGTAGTAATCGATGCGTTCGCGACGAAATTCGTCGACCACGTGCGCACGAAAATTGATCATCGCAATCCAACCGTCTTCAACGTCTTGGAACCATTCCTCGTAGTAGGAATCGTCGGAGGCGTGGAAATTGAGCACATTTTCGCCGATGAGAATGAATTTGTTGATGCCTTCTTGCATGAGCAATTCCAGGACTTCGCGCTTGAGTTGCATTATGTCGTTGTAGAGGGCGTCGTTCCACTCACCCATCATTTCGATGATGGCAAAACCTTCTTGGTAGTCGGCGAACAGGATTTTGATGTAGAGGGTGTTCGACCCAAAATGATCCCATTGCGGGTGGATGTAGTAGTTGTACACGGTTTTGTCGAAGTAGAATTCGTTGTACTCACGGTTGAAAAACGGGGAGCGTTCATCGGCCGCGGCGGAGTACAGGTTAATCCAGGCGAAGTGGGGTTCGAGGTCGTGCACGGTGCAAAGATAGCGAGGGCTGTTTGTTTAATTCTTACCTTCGCGATGCGATGCGTGCGACTTTTGTCAAAAATTTGTTGTGGTTACAGCTATTAAATTGGCTGGTAAAACCGCTGTGGATTTTGTGGATAGAGCGCGAGATTCAGTTGCGGATGGGCGACAGTTGGTATGGGGTTTACACCTTGCACTTTAATTTGGTGTTGCTGTTTGCGGTGCTGTTGGATGCGGGGTTAAACAGTTATGTATCGCGGGAAATTGCGGCTCACGGACGGTTATCGCACCCCCGGAGGATGTTCTTTTTGCGCTTGGGACTGGGGTTGGTTTATGTGTCGTTGGTGGTGGCGGTTGCCCAGGTACAGTCGGGCATCGAGGGTGAATTTTTGCTGTATGCTTTGTTGAATCAGGTATTGGCGTCGGTGGTGCTGATGCTAAGGTCTGTGTTGCAGGGGAAGCAGCGGTTTGTATCGGACAGTTGGTTGAGTGTGGTAGACCGGTTGGTGGCGTTGGCCATTTGCACGTGGATGCTGCGGGTGTATACGCCGGCGATGTTTGCCAGCGAGGGCGGGGTGTTGATGTTTCAATTGGCGCAATTTTTCGGGTATGCGATGGCGTTGGTGTTGGGATTGGTGTTGGTGTTTTGGGGTGGAGAAAAGCGAGGGGTTGGGGTGGATATGCAGGAGCAGGCGAGGACAGAAAAATCCTTGGGTGATTGGGGCAAAGAGGTGGTATGGTTTGGGGTGATGGCCCTTGCGATGAGTTTGTTTACGCGGATCGATGTGCAGATGATACAGCGCTATGCGGGGTCGGTGTATTTGAACATGCCGGGTGTTGACGGGATCAAGTTGGCAGCGCAGGCGGGATACAGTGAGATTGGCATTTACGCCAAGGGATACAGGTTGTTGGATGCGGCATTGATTTTCAGTACGCTGTTGAGCACGCAACTGTTGCCGTTGTTGAGCAAGCGATTGTCGGCCGGGGAGGACAATCAACCTTTGATGGGGATGGGGTTTCGGTTGGTATTTATGGTTTCTGTGGGGGTGGCTTGTGGGGCTTGGTATTATGGCGATTTTTTGATGAACTGGCTGTATCACGGACAGATGCAATTGGGGTCGGTTACGAGTGCTGGGGGGGGTGAGATTTTGCGGTCGATGACGTATTCGCCGGAGATTCTGAATGTATCGATGATTTTCAAGGTGTTGATGTTGGCGTTTGTGCCGATGTCGCTGGTGCACGTTTTCGGCACATACGTAACGGCGGCGGGTCAGATGCGCTGGTTGGCCCAATTGGCTTTGGGGTGTTTGTTGGTGAATGTGGTGTTTAATTATGTAGAGATTCCGAAGGCGGGCGCATTGGCCGCCGCCGTGGGATGCCTGCTCACTCAGTGGATTTTTGCGGGGGCTTGCATCTGGAAATCACACCGGTTGGGTGGATACGTGTGGCATTGGAAGCAGGCCGATTTGGTCTTTGTGACGTTG
>JBJTNN010000039.1:0-3879 GCA_046074125.1 Bacteroidota bacterium | reverse complement strand
TCCAAGCTTTCAATCAGCGCCGTTTCTTCTCCGCAGATGTAGGCACCTGCACCGGTGCTTACTGCTAAGTCCAAATCAAAACCGCTGCCTTTGATGTTTTTCCCTAACCATCCATTGGCATAGGCCTCGGCGATGGCTTTTTCCAGGATTTGCAACACATACATGTATTCACCACGGATATAAATGTAGGATTGATTGCATCCCAAGGCATAAGACGACAAGATCATACCCTCAATCAACAAGTGAGGGATTTTCTCCATCAAATAACGGTCTTTGAAAGTTCCAGGTTCACTTTCGTCGGCATTGCATAACAAGTGGCGAGGTACACCTTCGGGTTTGGCGATAAAACTCCATTTCATCCCTGTTGGAAAACCAGCACCACCCCTACCACGAAGTCCGGATTTTTTGACTTCCTCTACGATATCGTCGGGCGACATGCTCTTCAGGGCCTTCTCTACCGCTTTGTATCCACCATTTTTGCGGTATACATCGTGGGTTTGAATACCTTCAACACCAATATGTTCTAACAGTAATTTACGATCCATGATTTTCTAGTCCCAGATAATTGGCAATTGGATTCTTGCGATATTGTTCAATGAGTTCATCCACTTTGGCCTCTGTGAGGTGTTCGTGGAATTTTTCTCCCGCTTGTAACATGGGCGCGTATCCACAGGCACCCAAGCATTCCACGGTTTTTAGGGTAAACAGGCCATCGGGAGTGGTTTCACCATCCTTGATACCCAATTTGTTTTCGATGTAGGCAACGATTTTCTCTGCACCTTCAATCATACATGGGCCTGTTCTACAAACTTCTAATTTTACCTTACCCACAGGTTTGGTGTCGTACATGGAATAGAATGTAGCCACCTCATACACTTCAATGGGCAAAATGTGCAGCAATCGGGCCACATAATCCATCACAGGTTCGCTCAAGTAACCAAAATGGGCTTGGGCCAAATGCAACACGCTCAGAAGGGCACTTTTCTGTTTGCCCTCGGGGAACTTTGCAATTTGACGTGCAACTTCCTGTAATAAAGGCTCTGGGAATTGAATATTTTCTTGACTCACAACAATGTACAATTAGGCATCTAACTCTCCGGCGATTACGTTCATGCTGCTCATGGTTAAAATCGCATCACTGAGAACAGAATCAACAATCATTTCAGGGTAAGCTTGATAATAGATAAAACAAGGTCTTCTAAAGTGCAATCGATAAGGGGTTCTACCGCCATCGCTCACCAAATAATAACCCAACTCTCCGTTTCCACCTTCAACAGCATGATAAACCTCCCCCGCAGGGATGGCCGTTTCACCCATGACAATTTTAAAGTGGTAAATCAACGATTCCATGCTTCGGTAAACCTCTTCTTTGGGAGGCAAATAGAATTCTGGTACGTTTGCGTGGAAATCACCTGAGGGCATCTTTTCCAGTGCTTGACGGATGATTTTAACACTTTGACGGATTTCTTCCTGACGTACCACAAAACGATCGTAAGTGTCACCATCTTTTCCTACCGGGATATCAAAGTCAAAATCTTGATAGCTGCTGTAGGGGTTCATGACGCGCACATCGTAATCTACACCGGCAGCACGCAAATTGGGACCTGAGAAACTGTACTCTAGAGCCCGTTCTGGTTTGATAGGACCTGCACCAATAACGCGGTCCATGAAAATCCTGTTTCTTGTCAACAATCGATCAAACTCTTCGAAATTCACAGGAAATTCCTCTAAGAACTTGTTCAACTTGGCATGGAATGTGGCTGAAAAATCGCGCTCAAACCCACCTATTCTACCTACGTTGGTCGTTAGACGGGCACCGCAGATTTCTTCGTACAGTTCATAGATTTTTTCACGCTCTTGGAACATATAGGTGAATCCAGTCAATGCACCTGTATCAACCCCGATTACAGAGTTACACACCAAGTGATCGGCAATACGAGCCAATTCCATCACAATAACCCGCATGTAATCCACACGCTTGGGCACCTCGATGCCTGCCAGTTTTTCAACCGTCATGTGCCATCCTATATTGTTTATCGGAGATGAACAATAGTTCAGACGGTCAGTGATTGGAGTAATTTGATTGTAAGGTCGTCTTTCGGCCAATTTTTCAAAAGCCCTGTGAATGTATCCAATGGTAGGTTCTGCACTTAATATTCTCTCACCGTCGACCTTCAAAATATTTTGGAAAATACCATGTGTTGCAGGGTGTGTTGGACCTAAGTTCAGCGTAGCGATATCACCATCGATGGTCTCAGTAGAGATGATTTGTCCGGTATTTTTAATCGTTATTTCGCTCATCTTCCAAAGAATGTATCGTTTTTATCTGTGCGGGTTTCATCCTCCAAAGCGTACTGCTTACGCAAGGGATGATAATCCATGTCGTCCATGTTTAAAATCCTACGCAAATCGGGGTGACCTTCGAATTGAATACCGTAGAAATCAAAAGTTTCTCTTTCCATCCAATTGGCACCCGCATAGAGGTTTGTCAGCGTTGGTACATTGAGTGATGACTCGGGAAGGGTTACTTTTATTCTTACGCGCAAGTTGGCGACCAAATTGTGCAAATGATAAACCACTTCAAATTCAGCACCCGTTCTTTCCGGATAGTGTGCCCCACAAATGTCTGTGAGATAAATAAATTGATGCTGGTTTTTCAGTCCTTCTACCAATCCCAACAATGAAGATGCAGGCACGGTCACGTTCAGCATACCGTATTGATCCTCTTGGGCGTTGGGCTCACCTCCGAGCAAATTGGACAAATGAGAAAGCAATTGTTGATTGTCCATGATTATTTCTCTGCCGATTGAATATTGTAGCTTTCCAACATTTTTTTGTACTCATCGCTATCGCGACGACGCAAACTTTCGTTTTTCGCCAATTCTTGAATTTTCATTAATCCTTCAATGATTTGTTCGGGTCTTGGAGGACAGCCAGGGACGTAAACATCAACAGGAATTACTTTGTCGATCCCCTGTAACACACTGTAGGTATCAAAAATCCCTCCTGAACAAGCACAAGCACCAACAGAAAGTACCCACTTAGGTTCCGCCATCTGATCGTACACTTGTTTCAAAACAGGCGCCATTTTCTTAGAGATGGTCCCCATAACCATGAGTAGATCCGTTTGACGGGGCGTAAACGCCAATCGCTCCGAACCAAATCTAGCCAAATCATAGTTTGCACCCATTGTTGCCATAAACTCAATTCCACAACAAGAGGTAGCAAAAGGCAAAGGCCAAATAGAATTTGACCTCGCAATACCAATTACTTTATCCAGGGAGGTAGCAAAGAATCCTTGTCCTTCAATACCCTCTGGAGCATCAACAGCTTTCACCATAGTTTCGTCTTATTTTTCCCACTCAAGGGCTCCGCGTTTCCAAACATAAATGAATCCCAATAAAAAGAATCCAACAAAGGCCACAACCGCACCGAATCCTTCCCAACCCATTTCTTTAAAATTGACCGCATAAGGATAGAAGAATATCACTTCTACATCGAACAGAACAAACAAAATGGCTGATAGGAAATACTTTACAGAAACTGGAAAACGGGCATTCCCCTGGTTTTCAATTCCACACTCAAAATTGTCTTCCCTTTTGGCTGTCTTTCGATTGGGCCCCAACAAGTGGGAAATTCCCAACGTCAATGCCACAAAGCCCACTGCAACTCCTATTTGAATGAGAATGGGCAGGTAATCGTTTGGCGTATTCATCTCTTTTGCAAATCTAATACAAGCGAATGAGGGTTTTGTTCTTTTCACATGGAAAAATTGACTTTTTTTCCTCAGTCTGATTGCTACTTTTGTGCAAACAATTTTATGAATAGAAAACACTTACGAGCAGGCCTTTATTCCATCTGCGCCATAACTGTGGCTAC
>JBJTNN010000038.1:0-3579 GCA_046074125.1 Bacteroidota bacterium | reverse complement strand
GATTTTGCCTTTTTGGGCACTTTGGATTTGAATCAAGAACAACCCGTTTTGGATGCGATGGTTGATGTGCCATTAAAGACCTCGGTGGATGTTTTGCAGCCCTTTTTGAAGGGGATTATCACAACGGAGGCGGGGACCGTGGATGGCAGGGTGAGGATGATAGGTCCGCTGAGAAATTTGGTGATGCAGGGTGGGTTGAATGCCCGTGGGGTTACCCTTGGGGTGGATTACTTGAAGACCAAATACCATTTTGATGCTACGTTTCAAGTGCGATCGAATGGGATTTTTACCACCGAACCCATTTTGGTTTATGGGACTGCTAGAAAGGGAACGGCAAAAGCCACATTCGCTTTTACCCACGACAATTTCCGGGATTTGGCGTTGGATTTGAATGTCTATGATGCGAAGAATATCCGGGTGATTCAGACCACGGAGGAGGACAACGATTTGTTCTTTGGAACGGCCTGGGGTACGGGTACTTGTAGGATTTTAGGTCCGATCAACAAGGTCAATATCAAGGTGGATATGGCCCCGGGGAAAAACAGTAAGTTGAGTATCTTATATCCTAGTGTGAGTGCAACCTCGGTGGCCGGAAATATTACGTTCCGAAACCATTTTGGGCAGGTTATGAGTAAAACCAAGGAGACATCGAGTGGGTTGGGGAACATTGAAATCATTGTAAGGGCGAATCCAGAATTGGAGGCGGAGTTCTTGATTGATAAGCGGTTGGGTGATTTGATTCGGGGACGAGGAACGGGGGATATTCGGATATTGTACGACGATCGGGAGCGGTTTTATTTGAATGGACAATACACCATTAAATCGGGGGAATATGTGTTTTCGTTGCCTGGAATTAATGTATTGACACAGCGAATATCGTTGGATGAGGGGGGTAAGATAACTTGGGTAGGAGATCCGTATAATGCCAATTTGGCGTTGTCTGGTCGTTTGGAAAAACGCATTTCCCCTGCGCAATTGATGCTGACAGCTGGGGGGGCATCGGGATCGACCTATCCACCCACCTTGATTGTGAGTATATTGAACATTTCTGGTAGTTTGTTGAGGCCGCAAATTGGGTTTGATTTACAAGCGCCGGAGCTTGCCAATAGTACGGGGAGCAACAGCGAGGTGAATGCGGTAATTCAGCGAATTCGGCAGGATAAAGATGAGGTAATGCGGCAATCTGTGGCTTTGTTGATTTTTGGAAATTTCTTGCCGCCTTCGTTTTCGAGTGGTAATCCCACGGCGGGGAATGTGATTAGCGGTGCAGGGGTTGCGGGTAACAGTGTATCGAACATCGCCTCGTCGGTGATGAATGACTTGTTTGCCAAATACGGCATACCTACGCGAATTCAAGTGAATGTTGCCGATGTAAGAAGCCGCAGTGGAACGGCCAGCAATGCTCAGGTGTTTGTGAACAGCGAATGGTTTTTGTCTGAGCGACTTCGCCTCGATTTGAATTATGACCCAACCATGGCGATGTTGGTGAACTCGGTGGCGGTGCCATTTAATTTCAATTTAGAGTACATGACGCGCAATGAAAACTGGCGATTAAAAATGTTCTCCCGCAGCAATAACGTGCTGTTGCAGCAAGGAAGCACCACCACCAACGGGGTGTCGGGGAATACCTTGGGCGGTGGCGTTGTGTATCGTCGGGAATTTGAAACCTTCCACCGAAAGAAGGCCGTGACAGCGCCTACCAAGGAAGAGAAGCCCGCCGAATAAATTACCTTTGAAGAAAACCAGTGCGGATCGGGATATTTATAGCAGAAACAGTGCGCGTGTCGATGTCGGCCATCCGACAAAATAAACTACGCAGTGTACTATCGGTGTTGGGGATTACCATTGGGATTTATTGCATTGTGGCCGTGTACGCCTTGGTGCATTCGTTGGAAGTAAATATCAATCAGCAATTTACCAAGTACGGTACCAACGTTTTGTTTGTTCAAAAATGGCCTTGGGACGAATTTGGGGGGAATTATCCCTGGTGGAAATATTTGAGTAGGCCAGTATCTGCTCCACAAGAAGCCCAGTTTTTGGAGTCCAAGCTGTCGAAGGAGCGAGCCGCCAACGTGGCATACAATTTTGATCGTGAGGAAAAAGTAAATGCAAACGGGGTAACGTTGGAGGGGACGCGTGTGGTATGCGTCTCACACGGATTTATGGCCATTCAAGATTTGTCGGTCGAAACCGGTCGATTGTTCACTGTGGAGGAGAGCAATACAGGTCAGCCCGTAGCCATTTTGGGGAGCACCATTGCACAGCAATTGTTTGGGGGTAAAAACGGGGTTGGATCATCGATAAGAATTGGAAACCGGGTGTGTAGGGTCATAGGCATTTGCGCAACGGAGGGAACGAGTATCATTAACAATTCTCGCGATGAAAGGGTGTTTGTGCCGCTGAAATTGGGTATGGGGATGTATTCGTATCGGGAGAACGACAATGCTCAGGTGATGATTCAAGCCAATGCGGGGGTGGATTTGGATGATTTGGCGGTAGATGTCACGCAGTTGATGCGGCAGTATCGCAAACTCAAGCCGGGGAAGGAGGCCAATTTTGCGGTCAATAAAATGACGATGATCACCGATGCGGTTTCGGAATTGTTCAAACAGATCAAGAACATTGGCTTTGTGATTGGCGGTTTTGCCATGATTGTGGGTTGCTTTGGGGTGGCCAATATCATGTTTGTGAGCGTGAAGGAGCGGACAAAAGAAATAGGCATTCAAAAAGCGTTGGGCGCGCCTCATATATTCATTCAATTTCAGTTTTTGTTAGAGGCCATTTGGCTGTGCATCATCGGTGGGATTATCGGGATGTTTTTTGTTTGGCTGACATTTTTGGGACTCAATGCGGTGTTGAAGCAGACGATGGGTGAGGGTTTTGCGCTTGTGTTAAGTGCCTCAGATGCCCAATTGGGGGTATGGGTTTCGGCCTTGGTGGGTGTGGTTGCGGGTTTTATTCCGGCTACGCAGGCGGCGCGATTGAATCCGGTGGATGCGATGCGTGCCAAATAAACATTTGGTAAATAACCGATTAATCTTGTGTGATTTTGTTGTTTGAACAACTCTTTTGGCGTTTGCGTTGTTTCTTTGCGATTGAAATTATGCATAAAGCGCGTTTGATTTTAGTGTTGGGATGGTTTTTGGGTGGTGTTACCTCTTTGTTTGCGCAAGGGGTTGGCGGGAATTCTGGACAAAGGCCGAGTGATGCCACTTTGGCGATGCCTGTTGTGATGGGAAAAGTGGTGGATTCTGCCTCGAATAAAGCATTGAATTTGGTGGTGGTAGATTTGGTGAAGTTGGATGAAAAGGGGGCTGTAGAGGGCGGACTTACAGATACTTTGGGAAACTTTAAATTGGCACTGAAGTCGGGGTTTGGTCGGTATGTGTTGAAGTTGACGGCTTTGGGATATCCGGTTTTAGAGATTGCAGATACTTTGCTTTTGACGCCAGAAAAATGGCGATTTGATTGCGGGGTCATTGGCATGACGCGATTGGAAGGAGAAGTTGAAAAAATGCAGGGCGCGGAAATTCGCGTTTCTGGGCCTGTAATTGAGAATAAAATTGATCGGTTGGTATA
>JBJTNN010000037.1:0-4082 GCA_046074125.1 Bacteroidota bacterium | reverse complement strand
CGGGCAGCAGGGCTTGGGGCACGTTCCGATCCACCTTGGTGGAGTTGAGCCACGGGGCCACGGGGTGGGCGGTTAACAGGCCGTTATCGCAAGGTTTCAGCAAGGTTTCTCGCGCTTGGGCATCGACCTGCAAATAGTCTTTGGCCTGATCGGCGTTGAGCACCACGGGCATGCGTTTTTTCAGGTTGTGGATTTCTGCCATCAAGGCATTGGCTTCGGTGGTGATGATGGCGTAAGATTGCTGTTGCTCCCCGGTTTGGGTATCGGTCCACGCGGCATAAATGCCAGCAAACAAGAGGGGTTGTAAATCGGTGGCGTAGATGTAGTGGGGTTGTTTTTTCTTTCCGATGGTTTGCCATTCGAAAAAGCCGCTCACGGGCACCAGGCAGGGCTGGACTTTCCATGCATCGCGGAACAAGGGTTTTTGGTCCAAGGTTTCGGCGCGGGCGTTGAGGCCGTACACGCTGAGTTCTTGGGCTTGCTCGGGCGATTTACACCAATGTGGTACCAGTCCCCATTGCATGGCCCTGAGTTGATAGGTTGGGGCCGATTCGTTGGGCGAGGCCGTGATCACCGGCAGTTGGGGATGGTTGAAGCCGCTCAAGAAAAATCCCGGACTCACCAAAGACTGGTTGGGGGTGGTTTCCCAAGGCAGGGGAATATCGAACTGAGACGCATCGCCCAGTTGCAACTTGGTTTGCAGGGATTGGGCTGAAAAATTGATTGCGTAACTGAAACACATGGGAGCGGACTTTCAAAGGAAAGAAATTTTTTGTTCCTTTGATTTGTGATTATTGGATTATCGAGAGAGCGCAAGAGTCCGCCCGACAATCGGGTTGCTTTATCGCCCATTCAGTGTGTGGCGTTGCAGCAGCGCTATCCCCAGGTGAAAGTGCTTGTGGAGTCCTCTCCCACCCGATGTTTCAGCGACGAGGCCTACCGCGAGGTGGGGATAGAGGTGGTGGATGATTTGGGTGGGTGCGATGTGATTTTTAATATCAAGGAGGTGCCCAGCGAGGCGTTGATTCCCGGTAAGACGTATTGTTTCTTTTCGCATACCATCAAAAAGCAGCCGTACAATCGTGCGATGTTGCAGAGCATTTTGAAGAAGCAGATCACGCTCATTGATTACGAGGTGTTGCGCTACGAGACGGGTGCGCGGGTATTGGGATTTGGTCGGTACGCCGGGGTGGTAGGCACCTACAACGGACTGTTGGTTTACGGCAAAAAGCACGGGTTGTATTCGCTGAAGCCGGCGCATCAGAGCAAGAATTACGCCGACATATTGACCCAATTGTTGCGGATTGACCTGCCGAATATGCGCATTGCGGTGACGGGTGGCGGCAGGGTGTCGCAGGGGGCATTGGATTTGCTGCGGGCCTTGCAGATCAGGGAAGTTACGCCCAATCAGTATTTGCATGTGGAGTATGGCGAGCCGGTATTTGTGCAGTTGAACAGTCCGGATTTGTACGTGCATCCGAGTCTTACGCAGTGGGACACCCAGCATTTCTACAAGCATCATGCGGAGTACAAAAGTCAGTTCAAGGGATATGCCGAGCGCACCGATTTGTTGGTGAATGGCATCTACTGGACGGAGGATTTGCCGCGGTTGTTTGAGGTGGGCGATACGGCGGATGCGGCGAAGTTTGCACCCACAGTGATTGCCGATATTTCTTGTGATGTGGAGGGCAGCGTGCCGATCACTTACAGGGCCACGAGCATTGCGGATCCGGTGATTGGGTGGAGTCGACGTACGGGATCGCCTTGCGAACCATATATAGAGGATTCGATTGACGTGATGGCTGTGGGAAATTTGCCCAATGAGTTGCCGAAGGATGCGAGCGAGGAATTTGGGGAGATGTTGTTGCAGCATGTGATTCCGGAGTTGATGCAGGGGAAATCGCGGTTGATTGAGGAGGCCACGATAGCCAAGGGGGGGACATTGACCGCTCATTTCAGCTATTTGAGCGATTTTGTCGCGGATATTCCCGAATAATCACGAAATTTGCGCCGATTTAATAAAGACATGGCAACAAACCGCACTTTCACGATGATTAAGCCCGATGCAGTAGCAAACGGCCACGCAGGAAAAATTTTGGATCAAATCATTCAAGCCGGCTTCAAGGTAGTGGCTTTGAAGTACACCCGTTTGAGCGAGGAGCGTGCTGGGGACTTCTACGGAATCCACAGAGAGCGTCCTTTCTTTGGCGAGTTGGTGAGCTTCATGACCAGCGGTCCGATATACGCCGCGATTTTGGAGAAGGACAACGCCATTGAAGATTTTCGCAAGTTGATTGGTGCTACCGATCCTCAGAAGGCCGAGGCGGGAACCATCCGCAATTTGTTCGCAAAGAGCATCGATGCCAATGCCATTCACGGCAGCGACAGCGACGAGAACGCCGAGATCGAGGGCAACTTCTTCTTCGGTGCCGACGAGCGTTTCTAACAAACGCAGATAAACCCATTGCGCAGTAAATCTGCAGAAAAAGCCCCGGCTGCGCCGGGGCTTTTTTGTTTTTTTATCCCACAATACAAATATTTTGCAAGTACCAAAATAGTGCTTAAATTTGTTATCGTAATCTGCATTACGGTAATCTGCATTACGATAAATCATGAAGTTCTACAACCGCGAATCAGAATTGGCTCAATTGAAACACATTGAGGACTTGTCGCATCAATCGGCCCAAATGACCTTCGTCATTGGTCGCCGAAGAATCGGCAAGACCAGCCTATTGTTGCAGGCACACAAAAACAGTCAGTGTCTATACTTTTTCATCGCCAAGAAAAACGAGGCCTTGCTTTGCCAAGAATTTGTAGAAGAGATCAAGCAGAAATTGCAAATCCCCTTATTTGGCGAATTCAAAACCTTCAAAGTGGTATTTTCCATGCTGTTGGAAATCGCTAAAACGCGACAGTTAACGGTGATCATCGATGAATTTCAAGAATTCAACACCGTGAATGCCGCCATATTTTCGGATATGCAAAACCTATGGGATGCAAACAAGCGCGACGCTAAAATCAACTTGCTGCTCTGTGGTTCGGTGTACTCCATGATGACCCGCATTTTTGAAAATGCCAAAGAACCCTTGTTTGGTAGGGCCACCCACAAAATGAATTTGAAATCGTTTGATGTGGGCACGCTGAAAGAAATCCTCACCGATTATCACCCTGAGCACAGTGGCGAAGACCTGCTCGCTTTTTATTTGATCACAGGCGGCGTAGCGAAATACGTGGAGTTGTTGGTTTCCCAAAAAGCGTTCACGAAAACCGACATGCTCGCCCAAGTGCTGCGTGAGAATTCGCTTTTCTTGGAAGAAGGAAAAAATGTACTTATCGAAGAATTCGGCAAAGAGTATGGCAACTATTTCTCCATACTCTCTTTGATTGCCTCAGGAAAAACCTCACGCGTGGAAATTGAATCCGTCATGGAAATCCAAACCGGCGGATTTTTGGAACGGTTGGAAAACAGTTTTGGACTGATCCAAAAAGTACGTCCCGTCTTCGCCAAACCCACATCCCGAATCGTCAAATACGCCATTGCCGATAATTTTCTGAGCTTTTGGTTCCGCTTCATCTACAAATACCGCAGTGCCATCGAAGCCGGCAACATCGAGTACATCGCCCAAATTGTGGACCGCGACTACGAAACTTACAGCGGTAAAATTTTGGAAAAATACTTCATCGAAAAACTCAAACGCGAAAAGAAATACAACCTCATCGGCACGTATTGGGAGAAGAACAACGCCAACGAGATCGACATTGTAGCCGTGAATGAGATTGAGAAAACGGTGCTGTTTTGCGAAGTGAAAAGGAAAGCAAACAACATCGACCTGGGTAAGTTGAAGGCCAAATCAGCCAAGCTCCTCGCTGATTTTCAAGGATATCAGAAATCCTATCAGGGTTACTCCCTAGACGATATTTAATTTCCGATATTTGAAACTCATTCATGAAAGAGAAATACACGTACAACCGCAATAACGATCTCCGCATTTACCAAGGGCCCCGCAGTCGATTCGCCGAATTCACCTTCGCCCTCAGCGTCTTCTTCCAGTTCATCAAAGGTTTCCGCAGTTTGCACTTCC
>JBJTNN010000036.1:0-2633 GCA_046074125.1 Bacteroidota bacterium | reverse complement strand
GCCACAATACCCCCAACGAAAACAGTGCCGTGAATACCCTCGGAATGAAAAAATCGGTTCCGAAATACCTTACCCATAACCACAACAGCGTTTGTAAACCCGCTGGATGTCCGTCAACCGCCACCCCGTTTTGTAGGTGGTTGTGCCAGTTGCTGGCCTGCATCGCCCTAAAAATCGCGCTGAGCTCGTCATACCCCCATGCCATGGAATCAATGCTCCAAAACCGCAGCAAAAAAATCCCCCCTGCCAACAGCAGCCAACCCCATTGAAACCACATTGGGGTTTGAGAAAATGAATGCCTGTGTCGCGCCAAAAACATGGGTTACGTCTTTTGCTTGGTTTTTTGCGCCGATGGAAACAAGATGTTGTTCAATATCAACCGATAACCCGGACTGTTGGGGTGTAAATTCAAATCTGTGGGCGGTTCTCCCACAAAATGTTGGTAATCCTCCGGATCATGTCCGCCGAAAAATGTCCATGTTCCTTTCCCCAATTCTCCATGGATGTATCGCGCTTCGTTGAGGATCGCGTTTTCACCCATCACCAAAACATCGGAGCGAACCAACTGACTGCGATAGGCCGTGGTTTGTCCCATGAAACCCTTGATGGTACGGGTGTGGTTCTGACACAATATGCTCGGAATCAAATCCCATTTGGCAGAGTAGTCGAACAAAGTAAATAAGTCTTCTTCCTCCCGCACCCTGCGCTGCACGGGGTCTACATCGATGTTGCTAAATTCATAGTACATCGGATCTTCGATGAGGGTGAAATCTTTGAAGGCGATGCATTTGTCGTAATCCAACTTCTCTTGGGCTCGGCTGTCTGCAGGTGTTCCATCAAAAATGGACTCACAAATGTCGGTCTCTGCGGCAGCCATCGCAATGTCATAGGTGTCGGTTGCGCTGCACATGGCAAACAAAAATCCACCGCCCAACATGAAATCGCGAATTTTCATCACCACCGCTCGCTTCAGCTCGCGGGCAGAGCCATAGCCATGCTTTTTGGCCATGGTTTCGGCCTCGGCCACCTCGGCCAAATACCATAGGGCAGAATGGTAGCTGGAGTAAAATTTCCCAAACTGACCGGTGAAATCTTCATGATGCAGGTGCAACCAATCATACTCGAGCAACTTGCCGCCAAGTACCTCATCATCAAAGACAACATCGTAAGGAATTTCCGCATAGGTCAGTACCAACGTAACGGCATCATCCCAAGGTTGCTTTGTTTTGGGCGAATACACGGCAATTTTTGGGGCGTTCAGCAGTTTTACCGCATTCATGTTGGCACTGGGATTCTGAATTTCGGTGAGAATGGCGTTTGCCGCACCGTCTGTAATGGTTTCATAGGAGATGCCACGAACCTTGCATTCTTTTTCGGCTGCGGCGGAATAGGGAAACATGAAACTGCCCCCCTGATAGTTCAAGAGCCACTGAACTTCTTGCTTTTGGTTCAGTAGCCAATAGGCCAAACCGTAAGATTTAAGGTGGTTTTTCTGGGATTCATCCATCGGAACCAACAGTTGTGATGCCGATCCAATCTGCGCTACTAAGAAAACAAAACAGAAAATCGCTGTCCTAACCATGCCAATAATATCCCAAAGATAAGCGATGTTAGGCCATAAATGACGGCCAAGCGATATTCTTGATGCTCACAATATTGAATGATTTCAATGACCAAACCACTGAAAGTGGAGAATCCACCCAAAAGGCCAGTAAATAGAAGCAATCGCCAAAAATCGCTGCTGAGTCTGGGGTAAAGTGTGCCCATGAGCAAGCAGGCGACCATGTTCACCACAAAGGTGCCCCAAGAAAACTGCTGGATCTCAAAAGGTATTTTGAAGCTGATGAGCCATCGCAGTAAACTCCCCAAGGCCCCGCCAATCAAAACAGCAAACAAATTCGCAAATTGCATGCTACGAAGTTACTAAACCCCATTAATTTTGTGGTGATGATTGTGGCAATTAAATCGGTTAAAAATCTATCGGATAGGGTAAAATTATTCGAATTGGAATTGCCAGAAGCCGTGGTGTTTACTGCCGGACAGTTTGTCATCGTCAAGGCGCAAATAGGGGGTGAGAATGTTGAACGGAGCTATTCCATTGCCAATGAAAACGAAGGGGAAGCCCAGCACATTGAACTGTGCATTGCCCTGAATCCCTCGGGGAAAATGTCGCCCCATTTGTTTGGTTTGTCTGCGGGCGCAGCGTTGGAAATGTCGTTGCCACAGGGTGGTTTTGTGTTGCGCGATGCCGCGATCGAGGTGCCCACAATCTTCGTATGTACCGGCACAGGGGTGGCGCCTTTCAGGTCAATGATCTCATCGAAATTGAAGGAAACCCGCGAATCGATGGTGTATTTGGTGATGGGAAATCGGGTGTCTACCGACATGCTATACCACCAACAATGGATGGATTTGCAGTTGCAGCAGCCGAGATTCCGCTATTTGCCAACGCTGAGTAGGGGGGATGGCCAGGAAAAAGGGGTGTTGGCGGGGTATGTGCACGCGCATTACAGCGAAATCGTAAAAGCCCATCCGGAGGTACAGGTTTATGTGTGCGGTTGGGAGGTGATGTGTAAGGAGGCCCGACAGCGATTGAAAGACATGGGATTAACCCGCAGGCAGTATTTTTTTGA
>JBJTNN010000035.1:0-7515 GCA_046074125.1 Bacteroidota bacterium | reverse complement strand
CAATTTCTTGGAGTCTGGCGAGAAAAACGCACCGCCATCATATCCCAGGCCCGTGGTTACTTGTCGTTGGTTGCTACCGTCGATGTCCATGATCCACAATTCCAAATCACCACTGCGTGTGCTGGTGAAAACAATGGATTTTCCATCGGGAGAAACGGTCCCTTCTGCATCATAGCCTGGGGTGTTGGTGAGTTTCTGGGTGATGTTCCCTTTGAGATCGGCCACATAGATGTCAAAATCTGGGTAGATGGCCCAAACGTATTTGCCGTTGGATTCGGGGTTTGGCGGACAAGCGCTGTCGCCTTCATGCGTGCTGGCATACAAAATGTGTTTGTTGTCGGGCATGAAATAGGAGCAGGTTGTACGACCCAAGCCGGTGCTCACCAAGGCAGATTTGCGGGCGGTGTCTTTTCCCATCTTTTTCACGGGTGAGGTGAAAATTTGATCGCACTCAACTCCCCATTGTTTGTAGTTGCTTTGGAAGGTGATGGCTTTGCTATCGAAGCTCCAATAGGCCTCAGCATTATCACCCCCGAAGGTGAGCTGTCGCAAATTTTTCAAATGTGCTTCAGCCACCTTCGGGGCAGGGGTGGCGGCTGAGTGGTTATGATTTTCGTGTTGTGCCCATACAGCAGGTGCAGCGGCGGCTAAGGTGATGGATAAAATGATATGTTTCACTGTAAATTGGGTTCTATGTCTATTGGCGGGACGTACGCTTTGCCCCTTCCTTTAATTTGATTTAACAAGGTTCGGATTCGAGATTTTCTGATGGCCAATTTGTCGGCGGAGTGGCCTTCGTTGGAGGTCATTCGGGTCATGCGTTTTTGCAATTGGTGTAACTTGTGGAACCATTTGCCTTTGTCGTTTTTCTTGTTGCTCATGATGGAGATTTTTTAGGTTAGACATCGCATCGGAATACCGATTTGTTGACTGCAAATTATCCAAAAAATCGAGAAATAAAAATGACATTACACCAATTCAACAAAAAAACCGAGGAAAGGTTATTGCAAAATTTCCCAAGCCATTTTTGGGTAGCCTTTCTTGCCTTGGTCATCATAGAAATCCACAAATTTTACTTTGATATAGGCATCGTTAGTTTTTAGCAGATATACGCGGCCCGGAACCATGGTATATCGCTCAGCAGCTTGATCGTATTGTTTCCAATCGTAGCCAATTTCATCTTGTTTTCGCGTGTAGATTGCCCCCATCGCATAAGATTTATCAATGGCATTAAAGTCTGCCTTGTTGAGTTCTGCCACTTCTACTTTTTTCGTGTTGATGAGCACGCCCCGAATCACGTAAGGGTAGTGAACGCCATTGGCATCGGGCACGCTTTCTTTGTATGTGGTGAAAAGTATGTCCCACCGATCATTGTTCATGGGCTCGTTCTCTACGATGCGGTGCTCAAGGAACTGGTAATACACAAAATTCTTGGCGGGATCTATCGGCATGAGTTGTTTCTGATAGTTGCCTTTTTGATTCACATTTCCGTATTCGAACTCGTAAGTTTGTCCGGGCTTACATCCGCTAAATTTGAGTTGCACATAGCGGGTGCTGTCTTTGATTTTATCGCCCAGGTCAATCACATAGGTGTAATTGCCAATCTCCCATTGTCCCCCTTTTTTTGAGAAAGCCATCGGAAAGGCAGAGGAGTCCGCATCACCATTGGGATTGTCGAAGTACCAGGTTGCTTTTTTCAAGCTATCGGTTGTGATTTTTCCGAAGCTGTTTCCTGAGAACTTGGCCACTCCGAAGCTGGCGCTGATGCCACCGTTGATGCAAACGCGGGGCTGGTTGGGGTCGCAAGAAAAGCCCATGTGCCAGAGGCCAAACGCATTGGTTTCTGTTTTTTGTGTGGCGAAATCAAACCACAGTTGATTGGCATATGTTTCGCCCATCGCAAAAATCTGCGATTGCACCCCCACGGAAGTTTTGGGTTGTGGATACAGGGGTTCCGGTTTTTCACAAGCGGTAAAAAAGGCGGCTGCAAGCAAAGCTACAAGTACGATGTTTTTACTGCGTATCATGGAAATTGGAAACTGATGGACAAAAATAAGGCCCTTCCGGGTGAAATGTTAAGCATTCCATTGCCTCCGTGAATTCCGCTGCCGGCCTGACCTTGAAGCTGGGTTACATTGAACACATTTTTACAGCCCGCTTGTAAAAACAGGGGGTATTTTGAGTTTTTCGAGATCGTGGTATTGACGTTGAAATCTACCAGGGTATAAGGTGAGATTTTGTAGGTGCTGCCGTTGGCCAAAAAGCCGCGGGTGGTGCCGCTGTATCGACAGAAAATCTGCGCACTGCTTTGGGATTTGGTGTGATTGAGTTTCAGGTTAAACTTGCCTTGCAGGGTGTTGAATCCTTGCCAATCGTTGGTGTCTGATAGTTGACTGCGCGTGTTAATCCAATCGGCGCCCAAGGTTGCAAAGGTGGTCCACTTGGCATAAACGCGATGCACATGGCTGATGTCTATGTCGAAATTTACGCCCTTGCTTTGAATCTTTCCGATGTTGATATATTGATAAAGTTGGGTGTTCTGATCGAGCATTGCGAGTTGAATTTGCTGAGATACCCGGTTGTAAAATGCCCGAGTATTCAACTCGAAAGTCAATGTCCTTCGGTTGCTGTTTGGATGGGTATGGCCTGGCACGTATGGTTTGGCTCGATTTACAGCATGGCGATATTTATAGGAGGCCATGAAATTGTGGGCCACTTCAGCTTGTAGTTGTTCGTTGCCGCGCACGTTGTGGTTGATATCCACAAACAAGAAATACAACTCTTTTAAACTGGGGGCTCGATACCCTTTGGCGTATGACATGCGCCACAGAGAGTTGCCAATTTTGTAGCGGGTTTGCAAGGCCGGAATGATGGGGGTGAATCGCAGATTCTGTGTTGATGTTAGAATGGGCTCACCAAACCGGGAGTTGAAATTGCCCCTCAAACTGGGTTGAATGAGCCACTGATTGTTGGGTTTCCATTTTCCTTGAACGAACAAGCCTATGTCTGTCATGCTTTTGGGTTCACGGATCTTTCCGGTCGATAGGATTTCGTGGTTTGCGTCGTAGCCCAACATGAGCGAATTGCGTAGAATCAGCTTTTTTTCGATTTCAAAAAAGCCGCGTGCATTGAAAAGGTGGTTCCGGGTAGTGTCGCGCTCGCCAATAAACGAAGGCGTCTCATCGCCGGTAACCAAATTTCTTTTGATGATGGTATTGTACCGATGGTAGCCGTTCCAACTGTTGTTGAATTTGGCGTTGATGGTTTTGTTGCCAACACTGAATTTGCCATTGCTCTGCACCGCGACATCGCTGCGCTGGGTGAAAAAACGATTGTTGTAGCCGGTTACTGTGATGAGGTTGTATTCTGCATTGCTGCGATCCAGCATGTTTTCGTAAAAGTGGTTGGCGCGGATATCGTGCCGGAAATTATTGCCGCTCAAACGATATCCCACTCCCCCAAAATATTTGGTTTTGGGTTTCCAATCGTAGCTGCGGGTGAGGGTATCGAAATCCATGCCGCCGAAGAAATGTCGACCTGCAAACAATTGCAACGTGGAACGCTGCTGCTTCACCGGAATGGAAACATCCACATCGAGGTTGGTATTGCTTCGGCCATCGTGGTAGAAGCGCGCCGAAGATTTGGTGCGAACCGTTTGGGTTTGTTTGGTGATGATGTTAATGATGCCACCCATGGCGTCGGAACCGAACAACACGCTCATTGGTCCTTCAATGATCTCAATTTGTTCGATTTGATTCGTGGGGATTTGAGAAATGTCGATATTTCCATTCAGTCGCCCGGCCACGGGCGCTCCGTTGATCATGATTTTGACCGACTGTCCGCTCAGGCCTTGCAGGGAAATACCCGTTCCCAGCTGGGCATCCTGATTCAATAAAATGCCGCTTTGGTTCTGAAGAACCTCCGCGGCATTTTGGGCACCCATCTCTTTGATGGTTTGGGCGCCAATGATTTTTACTTGCTCCGTGGCACCGCTGGCGGCAATGCCTTTGATGGAACAGGATACACTCGCAGGTTCTAACACCTGCAAATCGTGCAGGGTGTCTTTGCTTTGGGAAAAAAGCACTGCGGGGGCAATCCCGATCAACCAAAGAAGCGCGTTCCGCATGCGGAATTAGTGTTTTATGAATGGCAAATTAACGCGGTCTTTGTCGCTGTTGATTTGCAACCAATAGCTGCCTTGTGCCAAACCAGTAACATCTAGATTTACTGAGGTTTCTGCACTGAAATCGATGGTTTTCTGTGAAACGATTCGACCATCAGCGGCCACGATGTTTACCTTAGACAAAGTCTTGAATTCGGGGGCCCAAATCATCAAGTTGTTTTGAACCGGATTGGGGAACAATTTCACTTCAATTTGTTTGGTTTCGGTGCGGGCTGATGCAGTTGGTGTCAACAGCAATTTGCGGAATTGGCTTTCGCCGCGCGATGAACCGGTGAAGCCGGTGAACGATAACATGTAGTAGGCTGTATCGGCTCTGCCGGCGATGTTACGCACACTTTCTACCACGTAGTTCCAGTTGGTTTGGATTGTCCACCTGCCTGTAGCATTATCGAACGCTTTCCAATCACCCCCAATGCGGGTCAAGTCTTTGTTCAATTCTGAGGGTGTTCCTGGGATTTTTATTCCTGCGATTGCCTGCGATGGACTCGATGCGATCATGTCCCAATTGTAGTCGGTTACTTTGGCCACGCGGGTTCCACGCTTGCTTTCAACGCCCATGGTGGGGTACATGACCGCAGTTCCGCCGCCGGGAGGGGTTGTTAATGCGTAGTAACGGGTGAACAACAAATCCCACTCTTCGCGGTTGGGTTCTGGATAAACATCGCCTACACCGAATGAGTAGTACTTATAACTTTTACCCGCAGCACTGCTTTGCAACAGTGTGTCTGTTTTATCAAAGGTACCATCGACCATGGCGGTGCGGAAAATGAAATCGCCGCTGGGATTTTGTTTGATGGGCATGAATTTGATGAACGATTTGCCCGTGCCAACGCCGGGGTGGGTAATTACAAATAGGTAGAGAGAATCGCCGGTAACTTCTTTGGTGGTAGGGTCATAAACACCCCAGCTGAAATCCCACATGTTGGCAGCATTGGGAGACTGGTTCAAGGCCCCTTTTTCGTGTACGTGAATGTCGTTGTAGTATTTTGTCCAGCTAGCCCATCCCGTGGTATCGAATTGTGAAAATTGGGTGTTATCGCCCTTGGGATAAGCGAAAACTTCAACGCCCCCCATGTGGTTCACGCGAATACAATTGTCGCGAGAAACGGTGGTGTGCGAAAAATGCCACTGGTCCATAGGAACCGCAGATTCCGCGCCAGTACGAATGTTGTAATAAACCGCTTTGCCATATCCAGCGCCCATGGCTACAGAGTCGGAAACTACCGTTTGCGCTTTCAAAGGACTGCTGCACAGTGTTGCAATCACGGTGCCTAGAATGATGTGTGATTTTTTCATGATTTTTTGGTGAGGCAAAATTACCGCTACCCCCCAAAAAAGGGGTTGTTTGTATTGTAAGGATTTGGTCATAAGAATGTCAGGAAGTGATGAAATTCCCTTTCCCAAATCATCGTTTTACGCCCTAACTTTGTAGCTAGTAACAGCGTGTTCGATGGCCAAGATTAAAATAGATTTATCGGGGAAAGTGGCAAAGCCGCAAGTGGTGGTAGGCATTGATTTGGGTACAACCAACAGTTTGGTGGCTTGGGTGAATCCGGCAAGCAAACAAGCCGAGGTAATCAGTGATGAGCTTGGGGCATTGGTGCCTTCGGTGATTGGGTTGTTGCCCGGTGGGGAGGCTCGTGTGGGTGTTTTGGCCAAAGGCGGATTGATTACCGAGCCTGAACGCACCATTTTCAGTGTGAAGCGATTGCTGGGACGCAGTTACAAAGACATTGTTAATTATCAGGCCTATTTGGGTTATCGGATCATCGACGAAGACAATGATTCCATAGTGAAAATTGAGGTAGATGGCAAATACTACAATCCCATCGAACTCAGTGCCATCATATTGAAGGCCTTAAAATCGAAGGCGGAAAATGCGTTGAATGTCGAAGTGAATCAGGCGGTGGTGACGGTGCCGGCCTATTTCAATGATGCACAGCGACAGGCTACGCGCGATGCCGGAAAGTTGGCGGGTTTGGAAATATTGCGCATTGTGAATGAGCCAACAGCAGCCAGTTTGAGCTACGGGTTGGGATTGGATCGCGATGAGGTGCATACTGTTTTGGTGTACGATTTGGGTGGTGGTACCTTTGATGTGTCGGTATTACAAATTGAAGACGGTGTTTTTGATGTGATTGCTACCAAAGGCGACACTGCACTGGGAGGGGACGATATTGACCGTTCGGTGATGAGGCACTGGCAGCAGTTGCATCCAGAGCTACAGGGGTTGATTGCTGCGGGCGATATTCAGCGTTTGCGGTTGGTGGCTGAAGAGGCAAAAATTGCGTTGAGCAAGGAGCCTCAACAAACTTTTGTTCGTGAATTTGCCCTGCTCGATGGCTCTGCTGTGTCGCTTTCCTTAGAATACAACGGTTTGGAGGCGGCCGCAAAGGAAGTCCTTCAAAAAACCCAAGATTGCATTGCGGCCGCCCTGCGCGATGCCTCCTTGAAACCTGAAAACATCGACGCTGTAGTGATGGTGGGCGGCTCCACGCGCTACCCCCAGATTAAAACCCTTCTGGAATCGCAGTTTCCTCACGTTACCGTTAATGATACCCTCAACCCCGATGAAGTGGTAGCGCTCGGAGCCGCCATCGAAGCCGATGTGTTGGCCGGAAATCGCAAAGATATTTTGCTGCTGGATGTTACCCCCCTGAGTCTCGGCATTGAAACCGCCGGTGGCCTCATGGATGTGCTCATCCCCCGAAACAACAAAATTCCCTGCAAAGTGGGTAGGGAATACACGACCTCTATCGACGGACAAGTAAACCTCAAAATTAGCGTTTATCAAGGCGAAAGAGAACTAGTAGCCCAGAACCGCAAATTGGGTGAGTTTATCCTTCAAGGCATCCCAGCTATGCCCGCGGGTTTTCCCAAAATTGAAGTGGCCTTTGCCCTCGATGCAGATGGCTTGCTCAAAGTTTCCGCCAAAGAATTGCGCAGCGGTGTGGCACAACAAATCGACATTAAACCCCAATACGGCCTCACAGATGATCAAGTGGAAGCCATGTTGCTTGCCGGATTTCAGCATGCACAAGAAGATGTGGCTGCCCGATTGCACCAAGAGGCCATCAACGAAGGACAGCAATTGGTGTATTTGGCCGAACGGTTTATCGAAAAGAATGCCAACCTGCTCAATGAAAATGAAATGGAAGGTACCAAACAACGGATTTTTACATTGTCGTGTCTATTGGCAGAGCGTGGCGACAAAGACAGCATCCTCGCGGCGGTGACGGAATTGAACGATTATACCCGTCCTTTTGCCGAGCGATTGATGGATGTGGCTGTTTCTGCGGCACTGAAAGGCAAAGAAATTTAACCCTATATGC
>JBJTNN010000034.1:0-4474 GCA_046074125.1 Bacteroidota bacterium | reverse complement strand
AGGACTTGGTGGTAGCGCCGGGTTTTGCCAAAAACTGATTATATTTGCAGCCCCAATTTGGGAATAAACTGCAAACATGAAATTATCTCAATTTAAGTTCGATTTGCCTGAGGAGTTTATCGCTCAGGAGCCATTGGCTACACGTCACGACAGTCGTTTATTGGTTGTTCACAGCAAAGAGCGCAGGATCGAGCACCGCAGTTTCAAGGATATCTTGGACATTTTTGACGAGGATGATGTGTTTGTGGTGAACAATACCAAGGTGTTTACTGCGCGGATGTACGGTCAGAAGGAAAAGACGGGCGCCCAGATTGAGGTGTTTTTGTTGCGTGAGTTAAATCACGATTTGCGTTTGTGGGATGTTTTGGTAGATCCTGCCAGAAAGATCCGTGTGGGCAACAAGTTGTATTTTGGCGATGATGATTTGGTGGCTGAGGTGGTTGACAACACAACCAGTCGGGGCAGAACCATTCGTTTTTTGTTTGACGGTACGGATGAGGAATTTGCTAAGGTGATCAAGAAGTTGGGTGAGACGCCTATTCCGAAGTATATCACCCGCGGTGTGAAGGAGGAGGACGAAGCTTGGTATCAGAGTTTGTTTGCCAAGAATGTGGGTGCGGTTGCCGCGCCTGCGGCGCAGTTGCACATTACGCGTGAGTTGCAGATGCGTATGGATATCAAAGGCATTCAGTTTGCCGAGATTACTTTGCATTTGGGCTTGGGCGCATTCAGGGAGGTAGAGGTAGAGGATTTGACCAAGCACAAGATGGACAGTGAATACTACAGAATCGAGCCCGGTGCTTGTGATGTGGTGAATCGCGCCATTGAGAATAAGAAGCGCGTGGTGGCAGTGGGTGGCAGTGTGATGCGTGCGTTGGAGAGCAGTGTGAGTTCTATGAGTACGTTGAATCCGAGTGAGGGATGGACCGACAAGTTCTTGTTCCCGCCGCAGGAGTTCCACATTGCGAATGCGTTCATCACAAATTTGCATCAGCCCGAGTCGCCTTTGTTTATGATGGCTTGCGCGTATACCGACCACAAGTTCATGACCGAAGTGTATCAGGAGGCGATGAAGGAGGGATATCGTTTCTTGTGCTACGGCGATGCGATGTTGATTTTGTAATTGCGCGGTCGTACCTGAATTGAGAGGAAGACGCGCAGTTTCATTGAGAAAGTCTGCGATTTTTCGTATATTTGCACCCCCGTTCTTTACAATGCCCAGATGGCGAAATTGGTAGACGCACTGTCTTCAGGCGGCAGCGCCGCAAGGTGTGCAGGTTCGAATCCTGTTCTGGGCACCATTTATTGAGTGAGGGAGAAATTGCCCAGTTGGTGAAATTGGTAGACACGCCATCTTGAGGGGGTGGTGATCGTAAGGTCGTGCTGGTTCGAATCCAGTACTGGGCACCAGTCCCCCGGCGACGGAGTCGCCGGGGGATTTTTTTTGTTCCCTTCAGTTGTCGCTGGGTGTTCCCTCAGACCACTCCGAGAATTGGACAACGCCGGGGTTAGCAGGGAAAAATGACGGGATAGAGGGGGGCGTTGATATCCCGCGGGGTGGTTAAAAGGCCAATATTCCGCCCTGAATCAATGATTTGTGTGTTATCTCATACTGTTTTACAGGATTCCCATTCCATGTTGCCGAAGAAGAAGCACCAAGTGTCGGCTGAAATTCCGGTACGCTGTTCCTTCGTGGAATCGTTTTGTTGGAAATGACCAACTGTTTGCCGCCATCCAAATGAACTACTGCCTTGCGGCATTGGGCTTTGCCCAGGGTGTAGGTTCCGCTCGAAGGATTTACCGGGTAAAATCCCAGCGTTGAAAAAATATACCAAGCGCTCATCTGTCCGCAATCATCATTTCCAATGAGTCCATCTGGACGGTTTTTGTAAAAGTCATCGACAATTTGTGTGATCAAAGGTTCCGATTTTTCGGGATGGTTGGTGTATCGGTATAAATAGGCCACGTGGTGACTGGGTTCATTCCCATGTGCATATTGGCCAATCATTGCCTCTTGACCCAAAAACTTGTTGTTGCTGTGTGTTTTCAACGCAAAGAAGGTATCCAATTTTCTGGCCAAGCCCTCAGGTCCACCGAGCAAAGTTGATAGTCCTTGAACGTCGTATTGTGCGGGCGTCCAGAAATACTGCCAAGCATTGGCTTCGGTGTAATCGCCTGGGTTGTTCATGGGTGAGGTGGCTTCTAAGGGGTTAAACGGATATCGCCATCTTCCCTCACTATTTTTCCCCCGAAACTGGTAGGTGGAAGCATCGAACAAATTGTGGTAGTTGTTGGCGCGGTTGAGGAAATGGTCCGATCCAGCTACATCGCCCATCTGTTTCAGCGTGGTTCCCAAACAATAATCGTCGACCCCGTGTTCCAGTGTGCGCGAAACGGCCTCATTTTCTAGCCGGTCATAGGGGTAATAACCCTTTTTGTTGAGCAATGTCCAGTCGCTGTTGATGTGATTTTCTGTGAGCGATTTGACCATCAAACGTAACGCGGCCAGTGTGTCGTATCCTTTGAAGCCTTTTGCGAATGCATCGGCGATGACGGGTACGGCGTGGTTGCCGATCATACAATAATTGTCTTGTCCCCAAGCCGACCAAATGGGTAAAAATCCGGCAATTTTCCCGTGTTCCACCATGCTATTGACGAAGTCATTGACCATCTCAGGGGCAATCAGGGTATACAGGGGGTGGGTTGCTCTGTAGGTATCCCAAAGTGAGAGGGTAGTGAAGTATTTTCCGGTTTTTGCATGGTAGATGCTGTCGTTGGCCCCGCGATAGTTGCTGTCGACATCGGCAATGTTGTTGGGTTGGATGAAGAGGCGATAGAGAGCGGTATAGAAAATGGTTTTTTGTGTGTGATTGCCTTGAATTTCTATGCGATTCAACCAATGATCCCAGTGTTTTTGGTTGGCTTTGACCGCTTTTCTAAATTGCCAATGGGGGATTTCTTGTTCTAGGTTTTTCATGGCGCCTTGGGTGCTAACCGAGGACAGGGCAATTTTGACCCGCAAGATTTTCTCATGATTGAGGCGGAAATTGAATTGGATTCTGGCCGCGTTGTCTTTGGCTTTTCGCGGCAGTTGGTGGTAGTGATAAAAGGGCGTTTCGAATTGAATCACGAAGAAATATTTGCGGTCAACCCAATTGCGGGTGTGGCAAAATCCTTGCAGGGTTTGTGAGTCGAGCAATTGGTAGTCGCTCTCCATCACCAGTGAATCGGTGAGAAAACGAAGTCCATGTTGGAGGTCGACCAGAATTTTGGCTTCTGATTCGGGAAAGGTGTATTGATGAAAGCCCACGCGATTGCTGCAGGTGAGGGCTGCGTGCACGTTGTTTTTCAATCGCACTTGGTATAGGCCCACTTCGGCTTTTTCGCTTTTTTTCCAGTAGGGGATGCCGGCCAAGAATTGAGAATCGTGTGTGAGGGGTTTGATCAGCACATCCCCAAATTCGTTGATGCCTGTGCCATTGCATCGGGTTTGCGAGAAGCCCAAAATGAGGGTATCTCGGTATTGGTAGCCGCTGCTGTGGTTCCATCCGATGTCTGCATTGTCGGGTCCGGGTTGCACAAGTCCAAAGGGCATACAGGGACCGGGAAAGGTGTGGCCAGTGCCATCGGTGCCGATGAAGGGATTGACAAATTTTCGGGGGTTGTTGACAGCACATCCCATCATTGTAAGGCACAGAAGCAGAAAGGCCAGTGCCGTGGAAGTGCGATTGGGCGTCATGGTATTGGGGCTGAGGAATTAGTACTGGAACAGGACGGGGTTGAGGGGGGAGTTGACTTCTTCTCCAGGGGTGGCACCCGGACACCATTGTTGTAGGTCGTTTTGTTGGTTGACATTCTCCGGTTCTTTCACGATCATGGCTTTGTCCATGTAGATGACGGTCATGACTTTTCGCGTTTCGGCACTGTTATTGGCGCCGGCGCGGTGAAATACCCAACCGCTATGGAAGCTAATTTCGCCGGCGCTGAAGGGTTCAATGATGTGGGGGAAATTGGTGACGCGAAGTTGTTTTTGGATTTCAATTTCGCTGTTGTCGCTGATTTCGAGGTCTCTACCGGTGACGATTTGGTGACTTCCGGCGCTGAATTCTAGCGGGCCCATTTCCAGGGGTGTGGCTTGCAGGGGGATCCAGGCGGTGATGGTTTTGTCTGACAGCAACGGCCAATAGTATTGATCGGCATGCCAGGGGGTGATACCTCCGCCGCTTTCTTTGAAAAGGGCTTGGTCGTGGTAGATTCTCACACCTTGGGTTTGCATGAGGTCGCTGGCCAATTTTGCGAGTCGCGGGCTAAAGACAAGTTCTTTGATGAGGGTGTCTTGTTGCCAGAGGTTAAAGGTTTGGATGAAGGCTTTTCCGTAGGTGTCGCGATCGTTGAGTTGTCGGGTTTCGGTATTGAGTTGAGCTACGCGCTGCGAGATGGCTTGGTTGAAGAGGGCGAGGTTGGTTTCGCTCAG
>JBJTNN010000033.1:0-3459 GCA_046074125.1 Bacteroidota bacterium | reverse complement strand
GCCCGCATCGGGTTGTCGTACAGAATGTAATCAATCCGAAAACTCGGCATGCTCCCCTTATACGTGGTTTCCAAGCCCCTACCCGCCTCGCCAAACGCGTCCTTCATCCCCGCGCTCAACTGTCGGTACGTGTAACTCACCGGAATATCGTTGAAATCGCCGCACACAATCTTCGGAAAATCGCAAGCAATCATGCTCTCCTTCACGATGCCCACCTGCTCCGCCCTGCGCTCGTAGCCCAGCCGCAACCGACTAATAATCCCCTTGCTGCCCTCGATGTCCAAGGCCTGTTGCTGCGTCTGCTTCTGCATCACCGCGTAGTCCTTTTTGGCAAATCGGAACGACTGCAGATGCAAATTGTACACCCGGATGCGCGCGTTGCGGTGGTTGTCGTCGCGCGATGCCACTTCGATATCCACCCACATCGCCATGTTCCCCGTATTTTTTCCCAGCGATAACGGCTGCCAGCGCTTGATCTTGTATTTGCTCAACACAATCATCCCGTAAGGTCGCTCCTGGTTCAGCGTGTAGGTCTGACTGTAATCGTACCCGCCCTCGGCCTTCAAAAACCGGGAGAGCGCCTTGAGTCCGCCCGACTTCGCATACACCTCCTGCAAGCACACCACATCGGCCTGCTCCGCCTTCATCACCCGCAGAAACGAATCCATCGCCGGCATATACTCCGTATTCACGATACTTACCGATGTTTCATCCTGGTACAACCCAAACAACTGGGCATTGTAGCTGATGATTTTGAGTCGCTGCGAACCCATATCCATCTCCACATCCAGGGATTCCTCCCTGTATTCCGCCTCGCTCCGCTCGGCGGTTAAATCGTTCCATTGGACATACAAACTGGCCGGACCCAAATTCAGTAGCAAACAAGACAAAGCAAACAAACTGCGCCACTTGCGCTGGATCAGCCAATACAAAAAGGCCAGCAACATCAGCAAAAACAACACCGGAAAGGCCAACCCCAACAGCGGCAACCACGAGTTGGTGGCCGGAGAAATGCTGGGCACCAAGCCCGCCACCATCAACACCAACCCCAGGACCACCGTGGCGGGAAAGGCGATGAGGTTGAGCAGTTTCATGTTAGTCGGTTTTGCTGGCCTTGAACAGCGTTTCCTTCTCCTTGGCGCTGAGGTTGTTGTAGCCCACCTGCGATATTTTGTCGAGGATGGCGTTGACTTCGGCTTCGGAGGGACCGTTGTTCTTGACAGGTTTTTTCGAATCTAGGGGTTTGTTGCCTTTTTCAAAACGCAAGGCGGGTATTCGGACAGATTTTAACACAAAATAAACATAACCTGCACCCCAGAGCATGCCCCCGATGTGGGCGGTATACCCGCCGATGTTGCTGCCACTGGCCAGCCCGGAGAGGTCGAGCAGTACCTTCACCACTGCAATCCAGCGCAGTTCCACTTCGATCAGGCCAAATAAAAACAATTTGTAGCGGGGGGTGAACACGGCGGTGCCGATAACCACGGCCGACACCCCACCCGACGCACCCAGCAGTTGCATGGGCGTTTGGAGGTCGCTGTAGGCCGACATCGAATATACCAGCTGAAAGACCATCGCCCCGGCAATGCCACCACCCAGGAACAGCCAATAGATGGGTTTGGCGCCCACGAGGTCTTCGAGGATGCTACCCACAAAATACAGCCAGAGCAGGTTGCCGAGCAGGTGCCACAGACTCAAGTGGAGGAACATGTAGGTGAGCACCGACCAGGGCTTGTACCAAACCGAGGGGGTATAGGTAAGGAAGTACAGGGGGGTATCGAGGCGGAACAGCTGCAGCAGCAGGGCCGGCACAAAGACCAGCACACAGAGGAAGATGAGCTGCTGAACCGCGGGTTTAGGGCTTTGGATCCAATCGCGCAGGGTGGCCATGATGGTTACTGTGGGGCGTTAGGGCAGGGTCAAAAGTTAGTGGTTGAACCGGTTGTAGCGCTGTCGGTCGAGCCGCTTCCAAACAAAAATCATCAACAAGCCCGTGGCGGCACCACCGATGTGAGCGAAGTGGGCCACGTTATCGCCGCTGAAGCTACCCAGTCCGAGCACGATATCCAGTCCCACCATGATCGGCACCAAATATTTGGCTTTGATGGGGTAAGGAATGAACAGGAAGAGCAGGGTTTCGTTGGGGTAGAGCACGGCAAAGGCGACCATCACGCCATACACGGCACCTGAGGCACCCAGCATGGGCGGATATTGAAGGGCTTCGAAGCCCGCCAAGTGGTTGGGGATGAGGGTATGGAATTCGCCGTATAAGCTGTAGGCCATGGCGGCAAAGTGGAAAAGCACGGCGCCGAGGGCAGAGATGAAAAATAGTTGCAAAAAGCGGGTGCTGCCGAGTCGGAGCTCTACGATGAGGCCGAAGCTGAACAGGGCGATGCCGTTGAAAATGAAATGACCGATGTCACCATGACAAAACACATGGGTCACGAGCTGCCACAAGCGGAACGAATAGCTATCCGGAAAGTACAGATACAGCTGAAAGGGGTTGAAGCCGATGTTGGGGAGAGCCACTTGGGCCAATCCCATCAGGGCCATGACGATGAGTAGGTTTTTGAGGGCGGGCGGCAGTTGGGGCATGGTTAGGACTTAAATTTTTGGGATTGAAATAGATCGAACAGTTGGGTGGCAGAAATTTCTATGTAGATGGTTTTGCCGTTGAGCGATGCTTGGGGGTTTGGCAGCGCGGTAAGTCGCTGCAACAGGGTTTTCAGCGCTTCCGGGGTGGCACCCACGGGGTTGCGTTGGGCGGCATGGCGGGCCATGGTGAGGGCCATGCTTTGGTATTTGGCGAGTTTGACATCGCCTTGGGTATTTTGGTAGTCTTCGAGGAGGGTTTCGATGAGTTTTTGCTCATCCCCTTGCGATAGGATGGCGGGGAGGCCGTTCACGATGAGGGTATTGCCCCCGAAGTGGGAGATGTCGAAGCCGAGCCATTGCAACTCTTGGAGGATTTCGAGCACCACCGGAATTTGGGTGGGCGATAGTTCTACGGTGCGGGGGAACAGCAGGTGCTGGCTGAGGCCGGCTTGGGCTTGCAGTTGCTGCAGGTATTCGTGGTAGTACACATGCTGCTGGGCGCGTTGTTTGTGGACCACCCACAGCTGGCTATTCACATTGGCCACGGCATAGACATCGCCGAGGGCGAAGACCCCCTCTCCCACGACTTCGCCGGACAGGGCTGCCGCTGCTGGCAAGAATTCCCCGGCGGATAAATCCCCGGCGGATGCATCTCCCTTGGTTGCATCGCCCCTGGTGGCATCCCCAAACAGTGGCTGGGTAAACCCACCCGAAGTTTTGTTATTGAGCTCTACCGAGCCCAGCACTTTTTGCCAATCTTGGTGGCTGTTGCGCTGGTATCCACCGCCATTGTCGCCAAAGGGATTGTAAGCAGGATTCCGCTTTTCGGTGCTCGGCGGCGTGCCGCTCTGCCATTGCGGTGGT
>JBJTNN010000032.1:0-5257 GCA_046074125.1 Bacteroidota bacterium | reverse complement strand
TGTGATTGCTTCTTACATGAATTGATATTTTTCTGATGACAACCTTCAGCTATTGGGAGCAACAGGGCTTGCAGGGGGTTGACTGGGTTGTTGTAGGAGTGGGATTGGTTGGGTTGCAATCGGCCCGTTGTCTGAAGTCGGCTTTTCCCGATGCAAGGGTGGTGGTTTTGGACGACCATGCGATGGCAACGCGGCAAGTTTGCGCAATGCGGGGTTTGCTTGTTTTGGCAGCGCGGGAGAATTGCTCGATGAAATGAGTAGGACTTCGGAGTCTGAGGCGTTGTTGCTCTATGAAAAGCGCTTTTTGGGGATTCAGCGATTGATGCAGCGATATGGTCCGGACCGGTTGGGTTTTGAATCTACCGGGGGCATGGAAATATTTTCTAAGGATGAGTCGGGGAATGCGCATCGGATTATCGAGGCGTTGCCATACTTGAATCAATTGTTATCGTCCATCCAGCCGTCGGGGGCATTTCACGTTTGCGACACCCTACCAACGGGTATGGACGTATATGAAAAAGGCATCATGGCGCCCGCCGAAGGCGGGCTTCAAACACATTGGCTGTATCGGGCTGTGCGCGAGGATGCCCTTGCCCAGGGCGTTGAGATTTACGAGGGGATGCGGGTGGTGGAATGGGATGAGTCATCCACAGGGGTTGCGCTGATTTTGGAAAATGGCTGGTCGATTTCGGCGCAGCATTTATTGATATGCACCAATGGGTTTACCAAGCAATTGCTGCCTGAGGTGTCTGTTGCGCCGGCGCGCGGACAAGTATTTGTGACGGCGCCCATGGAGGATTTGCCCTTTCGGGGGATTTTTCATGCCGATCAGGGATACATTTATTTCCGATCGCTGGAAAACCGTTTGCTGATTGGCGGTGCGCGGAATTTGGATTTTGCAGGGGAGGAAACGTTTGATATGTCGGTGACTTCTCTGTTTGAGGACCATCTGAAAAACTATGTCGATACAGTGGTATTGCCGGGAAGGTCGGTTGATTTTGAATATCGATGGTCGGGGATTATGGGGATGGACAACAACAGAAATCCCATCATTGGCTGGCACAGCAACCGGGTTTGTTTGGCGGTGAGGATGGGTGGAATGGGAGTGGCTTTGAGTTCTTGGGTTGCCGAGGAGGTGGTGAGGGTGGTGCGCGGCGATGTGGGAATTTAGGAACTTTGTTGTTGATTTGAAGGAACATGGCGGTTGATAATCATGAAATTGTAAGGGCTTTGCAGTTGTATGCCAGTTTGGCGGAATTGCATGAGGAGAACCCATTTAAATACAAGGCCTTTGCCTCTGGGGCTTTTAATTTGCGAAAAATCAAAGAGCCGCTTGGGGATTTGCAAGAATCGCAATTGTTGAAGATTCCGGGGGTGGGGAAATCGGTGGCCAAGGCCATTGTGGAATATGGTGCTACCCGACAGTTTCCGGCATTGGAGGCATTACTTTCTATAACTCCGGTTGGACTTATTACGATGTTGGGGGTGAAGGGGTTGGGGCCCAAAAAGGTGCGGTTGATTTGGCAAGATTTGGGGATCGACACGGTGGAGGAGTTGTTTGATGCTTGCAGACAAAATCGTTTGGTGGAGGTGAGTGGTTTTGGATACAAAACCCAGCAGTCGATTTTGGATGCCATTTCTTTTTCATATGCGGCGCGCGGTAAATTTCATTTGGCGAGGGTGATGCCGTATGCCGAAGCATTTTTGCAGGGATTGAATGCGTTGATGGGGGAGGAGAAGCATGGATTTACCGGCGATTATTATCGCAAGAGTGATGTGATAGAGACGTTGACATTGTTGACCACTGCGATGGCGTTTAGTGGGATGTTGGAGGGGGATTGGCAGGAGGTCGCCGCCGCAGGCGGCGCCCCTTTTACCGGGTGGAGTTTGGATGAACAAACGCAACAATGGCGTCATGAGCAAGGGTTTGTGATGCATATTCAGGTGGTGGCATTTGCCGATTTTGACCGCCTTTTGTTTGAACAGGGCGCGGCGGCGAGGCACCTGGCCTTGATGGGTTATCAGTCTGCGGATTGGCAGGGTAACGAGCGAGATACGTATGCCGCCAAACAAATTCCGTTTGTGGTGCCGAGCCGCCGCGAAGGACATCGAGAAATGGATCGACCTGTAAAAGAAGAAGAATTGGTGCAGTTTTCGGACCTAAAAGGGGTGTTGCACAACCATACTACCTATTCTGATGGACTCAACTCCGTGGAGGAAATGGCCCTCTACGCGATGGAAATGGGGATGGAATATTTGGGGATTTGCGACCACTCTAAAACGGCGGCCTATGCGCGTGGATTGCAAGTTGAACGGGTATTGCAGCAATTTGAAGAAATCGATGTCCTCAACAGCCAATTGTGGCCGTTCAAGATATTTAAAGGCATAGAAAGCGACATTCTAAACAATGGCGAGCTGGATTACGAACCGGAGATTTTGTCTCAGTTCGACATCGTGGTAGCGTCGGTGCACAGCA
Source organism: Bacteroidota bacterium (assembly GCA_046074125.1). Taxonomy (GTDB): domain Bacteria; phylum Bacteroidota; class Bacteroidia; order NS11-12g; family UBA955; genus UBA955. The sequence goes on along the minus strand of JBJTNN010000032.1, from coordinate 2,781 downwards.
ACCTCGGTATGACCGAAGAAAAGGCGATGCAGCGACTGATAACGGCCATTGAAAATCCCTATACCACCATTTTGGGACATCCCACGGGCAGGTTGCTGCTCATGAGAGAAGGCTATCCGCTAGATCATCACAAAATCATCGATGCGTGCGCGGCCAACGGTGTGGCGATTGAGCTGAATGCGAATCCGTACCGGTTGGATATCGATTGGCGCTACATCGATTATGCCATGGAGAAAGGGGTGATGGTATCGGTGAATCCAGATGCCCACGAAAAAATGGGGTATTGGGACATGCAATTTGGTGTTTTGAGCGGACAGAAGGGCGGGTTGCTAAAATCCCAAACCCTCAATGCGTTGAATTTGGTGGAGTTTGAAGCCTATCTTGCAAAGCGGAAATGAGGAGAAGCTCCAATAGGCGAATTGCGTCATGAAAAAAATCTTGGTCATCAGGTTAAGTAGCATTGGCGATGTGGTTTTGACCGCACCGATTTTGCGTGCGATGCGCTTGCAGGCCGGGATGGAGGTGCATTTGCTGACTAAGCCCGGAATGGGGGACTTGTTGCGGGGCGGGGATGCGGTTGATAAGTTTTACACTTGGGGCGAAACGGGTTTGTGGGGGCAACTAAAGGCCGAAAAGTACGACGGTATTCTGGATTTGCACAAAAATTGGCGGTCGTTACGAGTGTTGTTGCAATTGTTGTATTTGGATACGTCGCACGCGTTCTCACTGGATTGGCCGGTGGCTGCGTACGATAAAAAGCGATTTCAGCGTGGACTGTTTGTGAAAACCAAATCGCCCAGGTTTGAAGTGTCGCATGTTCAGGAGCGATACTTGGCGGCGGGCAATGCTTTGGTTCAACGATTGACGAATGATCGCGGTTTTAAACTGTCTGTGGTTGATTTCAGGGGTGGATTGCCTGAGTTTGCGGGGCAGAATGCTTCCCAAGATTATGGCGTTGCGATTCTCGGTGGGACCTATGCAACAAAAAAAATTCCGATTTCAGTTTGGCAGAAGGTATTTCGGTGCGATGCACGCAAGTGGGTGCTGATTGGGGGAAAAAATGAAACCCCGTTGGCGGAGGCATTGGTGTCGGAGTTTGGCGATCAGTTGCGGAATGAAGTTGGTTCATATGGGTTGTTGGATTCGGCGCAATGTATTGCCGGGGCAGCCCTTGTGGTTGGCGGGGATACGGGTTTTAGCCATGTTGCGGCGGCCTACGGCCGCCCGCTACTCGTGATTTGGGGAAATACCCACCCGGGATTGGGTTTCGCTGCAGGAAAAAACAACCCAAAAGTGTTGCATTTACTGCCGCAAAATTTGTCGTGCCACCCCTGTACAAAACTAGGATTTGATGACTGTCCGAAAGGCCATTTTCGTTGCATGAATGATTATTCTGCCTTGGAAATCAAATTATTGATGCAAAAATTGCAAGCCTTCTCATAGGAAGGTAGTTAACTGTTATTTTTTCCTTATTTTCGCGATTCTTATTTTAGTATAGTAATAGATAGTGATGAAAACCAATAAAACCGTAGTAGGATTTTCGATTGTACTGGCGCTAGCCTGTGTATTCCAATTGTCGTTTACTTGGAAAGCCCAAGGATTCGAAAAAGAAGCCAAGGCTTTTGCCGCCAAAGTGGCCGACAAAGGAGGTGACTCCAAAGAGGCTTACCGTCGTTACATCGACAGTCTCGGAAACGATGAAATTTACAATGTAGGCTTGGCCGGATACACCTATTTTGAGTGTAAGCAACGTGAGGTAAACCTTGGTTTGGACTTGCGCGGCGGTATGAACGTAATCTTGGAAGTAGACAAAGGTGCGGTAGTTCGTGTTTTGTCGAACGATACCAAAGACAAAGATTTGAATCGTGCCATCAACGAAGCCAATGTTGATGTGAGAGATAAAGGGGCGGATTTCGTTGACGCTTTTGTTGCCAATTTCAAAAAGAACAACCCCAACCGCAATTTGGCGAATTTGTTCATCAAAGGAAATAAGAGCGCCATCCAATCAAATAGCAATGAAGCCGAAGTGGTGAATTTCTTGAGAACAGAAACCACCAGCGCCGTGGATCGCGTATACGAAGTAGTTGAAAAACGTATCAACCAATCAAATGTAACCCAGCCAACCATCCAAAAGATCGATGGTGGTCGTATCAGTGTTGAATTGCCTGGTGTCGACAACCCACGTCGTATGGAAGAATTGGTGGAGAAGAGTGCGAAATTGGAATTCTACGAAGTTTATGGTAACGATGGTCAGCGCAGAGACGGTACCCGCATTTTGAATGCTTTGTACAAAGCCAGTAAGTTGGCGCCTGTTGCTCCCAAAGAGGAAACCATCGATTCAACTTCTCAAGATTCAGTAGTTGCCTCAACTGTGGCTGCTGCAATACCAGCGGTTGCACCTGCTGCTGCCCCAGCCGCCGACGGTCCAGTTGCCGTTGATAGCCCAAAAGTTGCATCGAAAGAGAAGAAAGATAAAAAAGACGAAGCCAATGGCAGTCCTTTGGCCAAAGTATTGCGTTCGTTTGGAAACGACGGTCCAGGTTCAGCCGTGGCCGTAGTGAAAAAGGCGGATCGTGCCTTGTTGACCAAGATGATGGAAGACGAGCGTTATGCCGCGGTATTGCGTTTGGAGAGCGCCAAGTTGGCATTCAGCGCCAAGCCCCGCGATTACGAAGCCGATGGCAAAGAAGCGGTTAACTCAGACGAGTATTTCGTGTACTTCTTGAAGTTGGATCGCGAAGGAAATGCTGCCTTGTCAGCGGAAGAAGAAAACATCATCTC
>JBJTNN010000031.1:0-3000 GCA_046074125.1 Bacteroidota bacterium | reverse complement strand
TGTTTTCGCGGTTGGTAAACTGTTTTGAAATTTTTAACTGCCTCATGTGTGCTTTTTGCTATTCTTGGTTACTTCAGTGACTGATATAAATTCAGCCTTGCAAAAATACAAAATAAAGTTGAATTGATTTCGGGATAATTTGTCGAATTCCCTATGTTTTGTCTAATGAATGACAGCTATTTTACAGCAAGTGATTGGCCAAATGGAAGGTGGCGTAGGCGCCAACGTAAGCAATAAGTCCATAAATGAAAAACAGGGCGATGGGCCAATGCCAGGTGCCGATTTCGCGTTTCATCACGGCCATCGTGCTCATGCATTGCAACGCAAAGGCATAAAACACAATGAGACTGAGTGCGTAGGGCAGTCCGTACAATGGTTTACCGGTCTTTGGATTGATTTGTGCCTGCATTTTCTGTCGGATTCCCGATTCGTCTTCTTCATTGGATTGGAACAGGGTTGCCATGGTGCCAACGAATACTTCTCGGGCAGCGAAGCTGGTAATTAGGGCGATGCCGGTTTTCCAGTCGTAACCCAGTGGTTCGATAACCGGTTCAAAGGCTTTACCCAGATGTCCGGCATAACTCGCTTCCAGTCGCAAGTTTGATTTTATTTCGCTTTCGTGAGAAGGGTCTAACTGTGATAGGATGACGCCTTCGTTTTCGGCTTTTTTCATGGCTTCGGTTGGACCAAAATTGGATAGAAACCAAAGGATCATGCTGATGACCACAATGACTTTTCCTGCTTCGGACAGAAAACTCAAACATTTGAGCCATGCTTGATGGATCACCGTTTGCAATCGGGGTCTTTGATAGGCGGGTAATTCTAAGATAAATTCGCTGGTTGAGGCCGATTTTTGAAACAGTCTAAACACAAATGCGAGTAAGATTGCTACCACAATGCCGGCCATGTAGGCTGCTGTAATTACAAACGTTTGCGCATGGAAGGGGCCCCAAAATTCGGCGAAGGGAATCGCTACACTCACAAGTAAGACATAGACAGGCAATCGTGCACTGCAGCTCATCAGCGGGACCACCAACATGGTGGCCAATCGTTCTTTTCTGCTTTTGATACTTCGGGTTGCCATGATGCTTGGTATGGCGCAAGCAAATCCACCAATCATGGGAATGATGCTTCTTCCATTCAATCCCAGTTTTCGCATAATCCGATCGGTGATGAAAGAGGCACGCACCATGTAACCGGAATCTTCAAGAATGCCGATCAGGAAAAACAGAATGAAAATCTGTGGGACAAACACCACAACCCCTTCGAGTCCTCCGATAAGGCCTTGGGTGATGAAGTTGGTGATCATGCCTGCTGGCAATACATTGTCGATGGTTTGCGTCAGGAATTGAAAGCCCGATTCGATCCATTCCATGGGTTTTGCTGCTAGGCTGAAGACACCCTGGAACAGGACCATCATGATCATAGCGAACAAAACGTATCCCAACCATTTGTGGGTGAAAAACTGGTCCAGTTTGAGTGTGATGCTCTTTAAGCCAACAGGGAATTTGGTTGTGGTTCGCTGAATGACTTTTTCAATGTCGATGTAACGGCGCAGTGTTTCCTCGCTCAGCCCGGGCAATTTCCCTTGTTCCCAGTACAATTTGAGTCGCTCCGACAATTGAGTTTCTTGTCCTATCAATTTGGGCTGTGCAAAGGAGGTGAGCAGTTGTTTTACTGGCTCGATATTCTTTTCTCTGCGGGGATTGAAAAACAGGCAGGGAATTCCCAGTTCGGCTGACAGGGCATCGGCATCAATTTTTACGCCTCTGCGTTTGGCAGAATCGCTGAGGGTAAGCACGCAAACGGCGGGTATGCCCAATTCTGCCACTTGGGAATAGAGCAGGAGGTTGCGGCGCAAATTCGAAGCGTCTATGACCAAAAGCAGGGCCTCTGGTTTTTCCTCGCCGATACCCGCAAGGTGTTCAACCACCAGTCGTTCGTCGTCTGATTGGGTGTAAAGGCTATAAATCCCGGGCAGGTCGATGAGCTCTGTTTTCTCACCATCGATGGTTACGTGGCCAATGGAGGCTTCAACAGTGGTGCCTGGCAGGTTGCTGGTTTTTTGTGTCAGTCCGGTCAAACGATTGAACAAGGTGGATTTCCCACAATTGGGGTTGCCCACAAAGGCAATGCGTTTGGGTGCGCTCATGCGATGGCTTCTTCTATGGGTTCAACCTGGATGAGGCTGGCTTCTTCTTTCCGCAGTCCGAGCAAGTAGGTGTCGATGCGATAAGCGATGGTAGAGCCGCCGGCGGATTCGTACAATCGAATGATTTCGGTGCCTGGGACGCATCCCATTTCCGCGAGTTTTAGCGAGAATTGCCCTTCTTTGAGTCCGGCAATTTTGGCTTTTTCGCCTTCTTTGAGAAGGTCAGCGGTGGCTTCCATGGTATGCAAATTTAGAATGATTTTAAATAACAAACAAATGATTGTAAAGAATGCCTAAAAACTTGGGGGTTTGATGGCATTTGAATTGCGAAAATCGCGGTGAATGTGCGAGCAAACACTGACAATTGTCAGTTTGGTGAAAAAGTTATTGGCGCTAGTCTAGTGTTAGCGATTTTCTTGAAACAATGTCCATGCGGCCACGGCTTGTTGCTGCAGCATATAGGCGCCATTCATCACTTGAGCACCATGGGTTTGGAAGTGTTTCATGATTTTGGTTTCAGCGGGGTTGTAGACCAAATCAATCAATTTGTGTGAGGGTTGGATCGTTTCCCAGGGCCAATCGATGCAGGTATCGATGTTGGGCAGCATGCCCAGGGGGGTGGTATGTACAAACAGGGTGTTGGGCTGAATGAATTCTGAGGGATTGTGGGGGTTGTTGGCTGGGGTTACCCACTGATTTCTATGCCAAACGTGGAAGGGGATTTGGGCTAGTTCCAGGGCGTGTTTTACGGCTTTGGCACTGCCGCCATTGCCAAAAATAATGGCATTTTGTATGGGGGTTGGATCCAATGCCTGGGCTTTGATGAGGCTTTGGGAAAAGCCATAAAC
>JBJTNN010000030.1:0-3392 GCA_046074125.1 Bacteroidota bacterium | reverse complement strand
TTACCATTCTCGATGGCGTCTATGAAATGAATCCCACCATAGAGCCTCGATACGCAAGCTTGATTGCTCGCCTCACGGAAGTTTTTGAACTTGCGTACACCCAAGCCGAATTTTAACTCAGCACTATCGATGAATTCATATTCGCCGAAAGTTGCTGTTAATACACTCGCAGCCGCACTGGATACAACACTGTGTCCAGAGGGATACTCTGGGAACGCCGGGGTTTGGATGGGCGAGGACCAGCTAGAATCGATCAAATCGTGAATAGCCGTGATAGGACGCAAGTAATCGGTTTGGTATTTTACATGCCAGCAAGTAATGAATGCATCAAAGATGGCGGAGGATAGACGCATCATTCCATCGGCCGTTTCAATGAGTGAGTATTTCTTTTGTCGGGCCACCGTTGAAAACATCGACAACCAATGTCCGGCCGGTGAAACTTTCAATACATTGATCGTAGCGTGACCATAATGCACAGAAGCATTTGGATTGTCGTCCCAATACCAAGCAGTCTGCAACTGAGTGCTGTCTTTTTGGTTTACCGTTTCGTATACTTCCTTCGTGATACTGTAAAAGCGTGATTTTTTGTCGGTGCTGTATGGTTCGGGTTGTTCGTATGAAAATTCCTTTACCGATTTTAATAGCACAGGGCGAATACGGCCCCAATTGGGCTCAATGGCTTCCATGAAATCAGGAGGCGTTTGTTCCCAAGAGCCGGGTTTGTTGCGTGTAAGGAAAAACTCTCTGCCGCGGAAATAGGCGAAGGAATCAGATTTTGACCAACGTACAATGTGAGCACCAACACTATCGCCATAATTGATGGACGCTTCAAACATGGCGTCCGACAGTTTGCCTTTGTAAAAATCTAGCTGTCGGTTTCTGAAATTGGCAATGCTGTCTTCCTTGTATACAAGTTTCTTGCTTACGAAAGTGTGGGCCGCCATGGCTACCAAGTCCAAACAGTATTTTTGAGACGAATCGGGAAGGGGTGTTGGCTTTAATCCGTTCAACATTGGGGCAACACTTTTGTAATCGGCGTAGAAAGGGACCAAAGACTCATAGGCCGCAATGGAAGCGTAGACATAACGTCGAGAACCAACCGGTGCCGCTACTCGATCCACTACAATGGCATTTTGAATGGCTGTGTTACAGATCGATAATATATCGTTCTGAACGATTTTATTTTCAGTATCCACCGCCTGCTGGCAAGAGGAATGGAACATCGCGATTGCAATGATGGAAAAAAGTAACTGTGTTGAGATTTTTTTGGCGTCCATGGGCGTGAATTTAATAAAAAAAGGCACGCAAAAATGCGTGCCTTGAATATCTAAAACAATGACATTTATTGGTTTTCTTGGTCTTCCAAGACAATACCAGAAATACCTTTGTATGGAGAAGCAATGTTGGTAACCAATTTCAAACGCTTGATGTTGTCAACGCGCTTGGTCATTCTGCTTCTGTTTTTTGCTTCTTTTCTTTTGAGTTTAGTAACAGCCATGTTCTTACAATTAGGTTGCAAAAATAGGGGTTTTTAATCGATTATACAACTGTATTTGGAAAGTTGTTACAATCTACGACCATTTACATCGAAGAATTCAATGTTACCTACGCCTTTTGTTTTCCAAACTCCGCGCGTATTGCCTGATAGATAGCCACTTCCGCCGTTTAAATGTACAATCTTTACGCTGCCATTGACAGAAACTTTTGCATAACTTGCCATTGCAGGTGCTGGAACAAAAGCAACATTCTGTCTTTGTTTTTGGCCGTTTAACAAGGTGAAGCCACGCAATTTTCCGTTGTTGTTGGAGATCAACACTCGCACCTGATTCGCAGGGCCGGGGCTTATCACCATTGATTTTCCATCATCCTGATTATACAAGCCGTTTCTTGAACCTGATTGGTAGTTGAATGAACCGCCTTGGTTAAACAGCACGAAACTCGGTTGCGCATCGTCTCTGCCATGAGGAACACGGGTATTGTAATTGTTCCCTGTACAAAGAATATCGTCGTAACCATTGCCATCAACATCGATGACGGTAGTACCGAAAACCGGACCTGCTTGTGCCCACATGGGCAATTCCACAAAACTGAATTTACCCCCGTTGTTGATGGCCACGAAGCTGGAGAAGTAGTTGGCCGTTAAGCTGTTTTGTTTGAGTACCTCAGCGCCAAAGATTTCTTCCATGGTTTTCCCCGCAAAATCATTGTAAGTCGTGAACTTTTTATTGATAAAGAAAGGGTAGGCCTTGCCCATCTCGTCCATCGTAAACAGCGGATAATCGCTTCCGCCGTAATGATAACTCATGGCGATGTCTTGTCTGCCATTGCCGTCAAAATCAGCCCAAAATACTTTGCTTGGACTGCCTACTTTGGCCTGAATAAAGCTATTGTTGCCTTTGTTTCCCACCATGTAATCCATGTCTCCATCATTGTCGATGTCCACGGGTGTGATACTGTTCATCCAACCCGATAAGGAGGCATCACCCACTTCACCCGTTTTGTTGACGAATTTACCTCCCGCATTTTCCATGAAAATCAATGGCATCCATTCTCCCGCCAGCAACAAATCAGGCTTGCCGTCACCATTGAAATCTGAGAAAACGGCGGAGCAAATCATCCCGGCATTTTCCAAATCTGGAGCCAAGGCAGCAGTAACATCCCTAAACTTACCCCCGTTGTTTTGCAAAAGGTAGCTTCTCACTTCCAAGGTGGGCCAATTTCCCGGCATCAATCTACCCGCAACAAATAAATCGAGATCACCATCGCCATCGAAATCCGACGATGTAACTGAACTTCCGCTGGAAATTACATTGGGCAAACGGCCCTTACCAACCGTGAAACCGCCCTTGCCATCGTTGAGGTATAACTGATGTTCGTACTTATTCGATGGCCACTCAAACTCTGATCCGCCAACAGCGACGTACAAATCCAAGTCTTTATCGCCATCACAATCGAAGAATAAAGACCCCATCACATCCGCATCCAAGGATTTCCATGGCTGACTTGAAGCCGGTGTGTATTTTCCATCCTTTTGTTGCAAAAACAAACTAGAACCAGCACTTTCACGGGCATTTCCCACAAATAAATCCTGAAGACCATCGCCGTTTACATCGCCAGTCGACATCCCAGGTCCCAATGTTGTATAACGGTGGGGCAGTAAGGGCTCCCGCTTGAAATCGGGATTCTCTTGTTCCACATGAGTGAAATTCAAACCCCATTCACCCTCATTTTCCGTAAAATAGGGAAGGTCCCCTGCCGTAATTTTGTTGCGATCCCAAGTGGTGTTGGCATCACTGCTTTTTACAACGATGGTCTGATCCGCTGATACATCCTTCAAAATCTGCGCTTTTCCGTTGGGCCAAAGAACCACCAATTCTGCGAGTTGTTCGTTT
>JBJTNN010000029.1:0-3283 GCA_046074125.1 Bacteroidota bacterium | reverse complement strand
TCGAAAAGTATCGTGTCCTGCGATGCACCCCACGGACTCAAATTGTATTCGGCGCTATCGTTGTAGTACCATTCGGCAATTTTGTCGTTCACCGTTTCCTTATTCGCCCTCAGACTGTAATGCCATGAAAATGCATCGGTGCTTTTTCCAATTCTTCCCAAATGCGCAAATTGGGTGACGCCCGATTGCATGCGGTTTCTACCATGGTCGATGTAATAACCGTAACCCAATGTTTTCAGGGGTTTTCCGTAGGTTTTGGAAGATAAGTCTCTATCGAGCTGACTCAAAAAATAAGCGCCTTCCACATCAAAAACTTCTTCCTCCGCGATGGCAGTGTGATTCATCATCCACTGAAATTCACTTCGAACGGTGGGTTTGAATTTGACATAGATATTCCCCATGCCATACAAATAATTCAAGGCTTCTTGTCCAGCCATGCCTACATTTAAACTGTATGCATTCTGTATGGTTCCAAAGGTGCTGGTTCTGCTCGTGGGATTCAATTGGTAGGCGTTGCTAGCCAAATTTCCTAAGAATTCGATTTGCCAGTGTTTGGACAATTTGTATGACAAGAGGCTTTGAACATCAGAAAATTGCATGGAATAGTTCCCTCTAACATCCAACGACTTGGTAATGAGTCCATTATTGAAGTTCCGCAATCCCAGAAATCCTGAAAATCTGCCTTTTTTGCCACTGATCATCGCGCTGTTGAGCATGGTTCCCAGCGTTACAGAAGCCTTGAAACTATCGGGTCGAATGTAGTCTACGTCCAACACAGAACTCATCTTATCGCCATATTGAGACCCGAAACCACCGGCGCTGAATTTTACCGCGTTCACGAGGTCGGGGTTGATGAAGCTAAGACCTTCCTGCTGACCCGAACTGATCAATTGTGGTCGCAGTATTTCAACATCATTCACGTAAATCAGGTTTTCATCGTAATTCCCACCCCTTACGGTGAACTGCGACGACATTTCATTGCCCGAGGAAACTCCGATGAAGGTTTTTACCAAAGATTCAATACCCCCGCCAATAGACGGGTTAAATTGCAATTTTTGGGGCTTGATTTCCTCCAAAAAGGGACCTCCGCGGTTGATTCTGATTCGAACTTCACCAATTAAATCCAACCCTTGTCCGACAGTGATTAACGTAATCCCACTTTTTTCCTCAATCCATGAAAATCCAAAGACTTTTTCTCCCCGCAGATAACCAAAGATTTTATCGCCCTCATACAGGGGCTCACTGGCAGTAAAATAGCCCAATGAATCGCTAACACCAATTTGTGCATCATCGGAAAGTCGCACTTTCACATTGCCAACACCAACAAAGCCATTGCCTTGTTGACGGACAATTCTACCCTTGGATACCGTCGTTTGAGCGCCCACCCAAAAAGTGATGCCCAAAAGCAGAGAGAGTAGCAGGGTTTTTTTCACGCAAATAGGTAACGCAAAAAGTTCGGCGTTATTTGATGAGTTGTTTAAGATCCGCGATGGTTTGGGTGGGATTTTGACTCCCAAAAACGGTGTTCCCCGCAACCAAAACATCTGCGCCTGCATCGGTCAGTAATTTGGCATTGCCCAAAACAACCCCACCATCGATTTCAATGAGGGTTTGGGTGCCTTCAGCCAAAATCATGGCTTTCAAATCTTTCACTTTTTGATAGGTTCTTTCGATGAATGATTGTCCCCCAAATCCTGGGTTTACGCTCATCAGGCAAACCACGTCGCACAAGTACAACACCTCTTTGATTGACTCTACGGGCGTGTGGGGATTGATGGCCATCCCGGCTTTCATGTTGTGGTTTTTGATGTTGGTGAGGGTGCGATGCAAATGGGTGCAAGCCTCAACGTGAACTGTGAGTACGTGGGCGCCAGCATCCGCAAAGGCCTTTGTGTAGCGGTCGGGGTCAACGATCATTAGATGCACATCCAATGGTTTTTGCGCCCGGGCCATCAAGGGCTTCATGACTGGAAATCCGAAAGAAATATTGGGCACAAATACCCCGTCCATGACATCTACGTGAAACCAATCGGCCTCGCTGTTATTGATCATGTCGATCTCATCGTACAGTTTGCCGAAATCGGCAGATAAAATAGAAGGTGCAATCATTCCAGACATGACGCAAAGTTACACCGATTATGCTTTCAAAGCCAAAAACAAATCGATGCACTCTTTGGCTTCTTTCACGTCGTGAACCCGAAGAATATTTGCCCCGCGATCCAATGCCGCCATGTGGAGGGCTGTGGTCCCATTCAATGCGCTCTCAGGGCTGCCATTCAAGGTTTTCCAAATCATCCCCTTGCGAGAAATTCCCACCATTAAGGGCTTGTTGAATTGCCTAAACTTCTGTAATTGATTCAGCAGTTCAAAGTTCTGTTCGGTGGTTTTGCCAAATCCAAAGCCAGGGTCGATGATCCAATTGGCGAAATCATGTTTTTTGTAGTCCGATTTTTTGGCTTGAAAATAACCCAATATTTCGCACATCAAATCATCGTAATGCGGGTTCTCCTGCATGGTGCTGGGATTGCCCTTTTTGTGCATCGCCACATAAGCAATTTCATTGTCGATGATCGTTTTGAACATTTTCGGGTCATCGTCCCCAGCGGCGATGTCGTTGATCATGTCTATGCCCAAGCCAATGCAAGCCAACGCTACAGAACTGTAATAAGTATCCACACTGAGCCAACTGTCTGGGAATGCCTGTCGAACCGCCCGAACAACCGGCGAAACCCGGTCCAATTCTTCCGCAAAACTCACTCGCTCACTGCCAGGTCGGGTGCTCTGACCACCAATATCGATGATCGAAGCACCGGCCTCAAGCATTGCACCTGCAGTGTCAACGGCTTGTTGTACGGATTCTATCCGACTTTTGCTATAAAACGAATCCGGTGTAACATTGAGTATGCCCATGACCACCGGTTGAGTGAGGAGCAGTTTCTTCTCTTTGGATAGTATAAACATCCTTTATTTGATGACTTCTTTGGGATTGCCGACCATCAATTCAGGACGAACCCATTCGTTGAATTGTTCTTCCGTTAACAGTCCAAGTGCCAAAGCGGCCTCTTTCAATGTGGTGTTTTCCTTGTGGGCTTTCTTCGCGATTTTGGCCGCATTTTCGTAGCCAATTTGTGTGTTTAATGCAGTCACCAACATCAAACTTTGGTCAACCAAACGTTGGATATTGTCGTGATTGGGCTCAATACCAACCGCGCAATTGTCGTTGAATGACAAACAAGCTTGGCCCAACAAACGCGCACTTTGTAGCATGTTGGAGGCAATGACA
>JBJTNN010000028.1:0-5089 GCA_046074125.1 Bacteroidota bacterium | reverse complement strand
GACAAATCCCTTGGGAACACTTTTTTTATACTCAAACCAAAAATCAAACACATCCCCAACCAAGTAAATAGCATCTGCTTGAGGTGCACAGTAATTCAACCAATCAACTATGGATTTTTCACGCTCCAAAGAAATCACTTCATCGGGCATTCCCAAGTGAAAGTCAGAGGCAAAAAATATCTTTTTAGTTGCGGCCAAATTAGAACAAATTTCAAATGTTTAAATACCAGCAAATTGTTTTAACATGCGAACATCGTTCACAAAGAAATCACGGATATCCGTAATTCCATACTTCAACATGGTGATACGATCGATACCCATACCAAAAGCAAATCCTGAATATTCCTGCGGGTCAATGTTACAAGATTTTAAAACATTGGGATGAACCATGCCGCAACCCAATACTTCCAGCCAGCCTGTGCCTTTGGTTAAACGGCGATTTTCTTCTGTATCCAAACCTGCCCAAATATCCATTTCGGCACTGGGCTCGGTAAATGGAAAATAGCTCGACCTAAAACGAACCTTGGTACCTTCGCCGAAAAACTGCTGTACGAAATAATATAAAGTCTGTTTTAAATCCGCAAAACTTACCCCCTTATCAATGTACAACCCTTCTATCTGATGGAAAAAACAATTGCTTCTGGCACTTACAGCTTCATTGCGGTAAACCCGTCCAGGCATAACCAAACGCAAAGGTAAATTTCCCTTTTCCATCTCCCTGATTTGTACCGAACTCGTATGAGTCCTCAATACATGTTCAGAAATGAAAAACGTATCCTGCATATCCCTGGCTGGATGATCCTCCGCGAAATTTAAAGCCCCAAAGTTGTGATAATCATCTTCAATCTCAGGTCCTTCAGACACATCAAATCCCAATGAATAAAAAATCTCCAACAACCGATCTTCTACAATTCTCAAAGGATGCAACGCACCCGATTGAAATTGATAAACAGGCAAAGTAACATCTTCGGCGTTCTGCTGCTGATCACTCAGGGCTTCTTCCTTTTCTTTTTGCTCTTGATATTTGGATTCAGCTTCTCTCTTTAATTGATTCAACACACTTCCCAACGACTTCTTCTCTTCAACTGAACAAGTCTTAAACACTTCAAACAACTCAGTAATGATTCCTTTTTTTGATAGGTAAGCCAAACGAAATTGCTCAGACTTTTGATTTTCATCAAACACGTAAGCAAGAACCTCTTGATGGATTTGTTGAATCTTTTCTACCATGTTACAAATCTAAACCATTGACGTTGTTTTCTCATCGATGTTATTTCCACCAGCATTCAAACTCATCCACACAGACTTAGTAGTAATAAGATTTAATCATTTAAAAAAGAATATTACGTAGTATATAGTATAGCTATGTGGATTTGCTGATAACTCTCGAAATTTCTGTTTGTAATTTTACAACCAACACATTCATCCACAATATTTTTTATTTAAATCATTGATTTATAATGATATATATTAGATTCTAACAATAAATGAAGGACTGTGGTTAAGTCATTATTTTTAAATAAAAGCCCACAATCACTGAGTCTAATGTTCTTGAATACCTCATACATTTCAACAGTTTTGTATTTCGATGAGATTACAAATGAAGGGTTTCACGTGAAACCAAAATTATTTTGTTGTTATTCCAGTATTATACAAACTCAATTCTGGTAATATTAACGTATTCTCGAGGTTCTTTTTCACAATCCATGGTTTTGGTGAGGAATAAAAACTCTCTTGTTGTGTGTTGATGTCGCTCACAAATAAATCTGAACCATCAATATTTAAAGGTTGTGATAGATCATTGTTTTTCGGGTTTGAATGGATCCAGGAAACCCAACTATATAAACCCTCAGGAAGGATGATTTGTGTTTGTTGTAGTTTGCTGAGTTTGAGGATATAATTGATTTGATTATTAAATACCCGGATGTAAACCGTAGAATCTGTATTGTTTTGAATCGTGTTTTTACTCAGCGTGATAAATGTGTGTTTCACGGTATCACCCTTCGATGTATGGTAAGTGGATGAGTAATTTGAAGTATTAAAACCGTATAAACCCAGCCTGCTGGTGAGCGTATCTTTATCTAATATCCCGTATAGTTTTTTTTCTGTTTGATGAATGAATCGGTTAGAAGTAATGAAAGAATCAATACTCAAATCCAATTGTAATCGCTTTGATATTGTGCTTGAAAAAAGAAGGGTGTCTTGATTCAAGTATAACGAGTCTGACAATGACAGCCATTCGTGGGAAATGGGTGAACCAATCAAACAATAGGGGTATTTCGTTTGTGATAGAAGATAGGCCGATTTATAGGCTTTCTTGGGTGGATATAAAGCCACAAACAAAGTATCGTTGGGTCTGTTTACGCTGAAGAAAACGTTGTATGATTCATTATTTTCGATCTTCTGATTGTTGTCGTTTTCGATAATAACCGTCTCATAAATACCCGACGGCAAACCTTGAAAGTGGTATATATTGTTTTTGTTTGATTTGGGATAGTAAATCAAAGAGTCCCGGAAAATATATACCCCAAATTTGGATTTGGTTGAGTTGCTACTTTTTAGTTTTATGATAACCTCGCCACTATCACCATTCAAAAGTAAGGAACTATTTTTGAGCGGATTTTTCTCGTTGAGATCTACAACCCAATTGTCTAAATAGATACAATTGGTGATGGCAGGAACATCCACATGGATTGTATTTCTTTGGGTTTTTACTGTGCTTGTGCTGGGTGTGTTTGACGTTTTAATTTTGGGTGAATAAACCAAAGTACCTGCCGTGCTGATGTTTTCATCGAATTGTAGGGTAATGTGGTTTCTGTTCGATTTAAGAGCACTTTCAACCGACAGTAAAACAGGCGCTAAAGTATCTTTATCGCCGCCAGCGGGAGGTACTGGGTTGGCACAAGATTGAAAGAGTGCCGTCATTGCTACACAGAACCCCAATACCATGTAAGTGAGATGGGTGAGCTTTGATAAAGTTGGGGTCTCTTTCATTGTATCAACGGCCAAAATAAACCAATAATACTTGAATATCCGCGGGGTTTACACCACTAATTCTACTGGCTTGTCCGAGCGTCTGTGGTTGTATTTTCGTTAGTTTTTCCCTGGCCTCCATGCTGATACTGTTTAGTTTCATATAGTCGAAATTCGCAGGAATCATGATGTCTTCCAGGCGGTGCATCTTATCAGCCAACTCAATTTCTTTGTCGATATATGTCTTGTATTTGATGGAAATACTTGCGCGCTCCTTAGCCAATAAGGGATAGGAATTCAACCCCTCTCCAATGTGTGGAATCGCCAATAGGTGGTCGAGTTCAATTTGCGGACGTAATAATAGTTTGTTTGCGCGTTGCTTTTCGCTGATCGCGGCTACATCAGCAGGTAAGAAATCGGTTACCTCTGTGGGTGTGATGTTGGTTTTGCTCAGAAAATCTATGATTTCATCTGCCTCCCGGTTGATTTGGTGAAGAGCATCCAATCGCCCTTGCGAGGCAAGGCCGATTTCAAAGGCCTTAGGGGTAAGACGCTCATCGGCATTATCCTGCCGTAGCGATATACGGTACTCGGCCCGTGATGTAAACATGCGATAAGGCTCCTCGGTTCCCTTGTTGATCAAGTCATCGATCAAAACACCAATGTATGCCTCGTGCCTGCCCAAAACAAAAGGATCTTTTCCCTGAACACGAAGTGCCGCGTTGATTCCAGCCATCAATCCTTGGCATGCCGCTTCTTCATAACCCGTGGTTCCGTTAATTTGCCCGGCAAAGTATAAACCGCGCAAAGGTTTGGTTTCTAGCGTGTTGTTCAATTGCGTGGGTTGGAAGAAGTCGTACTCTATGGCATAACCCGGACGGAAAATCTTGGCGTTTTCAAAACCAGGGATCAGCCTCAAAGCTCGGAGTTGTACATCATCAGGCAATGAAGTGCTAAAACCATTGACATAGACCTCAACCGTATTCCACCCTTCGGGTTCTACGAAGATTTGATGTCGGTTCCTCTCTGCAAAGCGGTTGATTTTATCTTCAATACTCGGACAGTATCTGGGACCAAGACCGGTGATACTGCCATTATACATGGGGCTGTCTACAAATCCTTCCCTCAAAACGTCGTGCACGGCTTCGTTTGTGTAGGTGATGTAGCAGCTGCGTTGTTTGGATAAGGGTTGGGTAACAGTGGAATAACTGAACTTGAATGGTCCGTCATCTCCAGGTTGCTCCTCCATTTTACCGTAATCCAATGACCTGCCATCAACACGTGGTGGCGTGCCGGTCTTCATTCTACCCGTGGTGAAACCCGCGTCCACCAATTGCTCAGTAATACCCCCAGAAGCACGTTCTCCCATTCTGCCACCCCCGAAATTTTTGCGTCCAATGTGAATCAACCCATTTAGAAAGGTTCCCGTTGTTAGTACAACGGTTTCGGCTTCGAAAACCATACCCATGGTGGTGGTTACGCCTTTAACTAATTGATTATCAATGATTAAAGACTTTACACTGTCTTGAAAAAAGTCTACATTGGGGTTGCTCTCCAAGGCCAATCGCCATTCTTCAGCAAAACGCCAACGATCGCTTTGGGCCCGCGGACTCCACATGGCAACGCCCTTACTTCGGTTTAACATCCGAAACTGTATCATGGTCTTATCGGTGATGATGCCCGACATGCCACCAAGCGCATCAATTTCGCGGACGATTTGTCCCTTTGCAACACCACCCATTGCTGGGTTACAACTCATCTTCGCTATGGTTTCCATGTTCATGGTTACCAGTAAGACAGTACAACCCATGGTAGCCGCAGCGTGTGCAGCTTCGCAACCGGCATGGCCTGCGCCTACGACAATCACATCATATCTAGTAGTCATGTTGATTTCGTTTCACGTGAAACGCTAGTTCAAAGAGGACCACAAAGATAAGCAGGCCTCTTCTTCTTGTCTCATTTCTTTTGCTTGGTTTGGTGATTTATCCTTAAATCCCAAGAGATGTAACAAGCCATGAGAAACCACCCTCACCAATTCCATTTCTACGGTTTGATGATGAATGATGGCGTTTTCTTTCACACGATCAATAGAAATATAAATCTCACCAGCCACCTC
>JBJTNN010000027.1:0-4600 GCA_046074125.1 Bacteroidota bacterium | reverse complement strand
TAGTTCTTTAGCAAGGCCAAGTTTTGGGGCGATTTCACCGTTAAATTGATCTTTTGTCCGGTTTGCTGAAAAATCACATCCTGTACATCGTCTACAAACAATTTACAACTCAGGCCAATGTGCTTAGATTTGGGGTCCATGTTCACTTCCGTCACGCCCACATAATAGGGGTGCATTGCTGTAATCGATACGAAAAATAGGGCCAACAAACTGTGCAACACAACACGCGTTGGATTTCCGAAAAACCATCGACTCCCGCGTGCATTCGATGTGGACAGTTGCCCAACATTTTCCCGATTCAACCCAAACTTTTGCGTTCTTTGCACGTCTCAAAGGTACTCAACGCATGGAAGATTTTTCATTTTGGATGGAAATGGGTTATTCGCACATCCTCGATTGGCAAGGTTACGATCACATGCTTTTTCTTTTGGCGCTGTGTTGTGTGTATACTCTGGGCGATAAACGCTGGATTTGGTTGGTGTCGGCGTTTACCATCGGACATGCAATCTCGTTGGCATTGAGTGTGTTGGGGTTTGTGCGATTGCCTTCGTCGTTGATTGAAGCGATGATTCCCGCAACCATTGCATTCTCTTGTGTTCAGCACCTTTGGCCCCTGGTCAATCGCGGCAAACAGGTTTTGACCCAATCCTCCATTTTGCCCACGGTGTTGGTTTTTGGCCTGATACACGGACTTGGGTTTTCCAGTTTTTTGCGGTCGATGCTGGGCAGTGAAACGTCTATCGCATTCCCGTTATTCTCGTTCCATGTTGGGTTGGAACTAGGACAGATTCTCATCATTCTGGCGGTCCTTTCAATAACCACGCTCATGGATCGATACTTGCACATCGAACCGCCCAAACGCATCGCCCTGTTGGCAACCCCCGTGTTGTTGGTGTCGCTCTGGATGCTAATCAACCGCCTGCCAATCCACTAGTTGTAAGACTTCCTCACGATTGATGTTGACCTGCGCTATTGGTGAGGGCATGTCGGGGGATTTCCGTATTTTTGTTGACTTCGACCCTTGTCATGAACATCCGCACATCGATCCAAATGAAATTTTTATTGGCTGCAACAGCCCTCATGGTGTCTGCCATTGCACCCAGCATCGCCCAGAATCTTCAGAACAACCCAACCTCTAACCACGGCAATAAATTTGAACAATTGGGTACCATTTTGCCCGATGCCAATACGTATCGCACGGCTTCTGGGGCACCTGGACATCAATATTGGCAGCAGCGTGCGGATTATCAGATTCAGGCAACATTGGACGAGAAAAAGCAGTACCTGCACGGCGAAGAAACCATCACCTATTTCAACAATTCACCGGATGCCCTCACGTATTTGTGGTTGCAGCTCGATGAGAACGAACACAATCCCAACGGGGAAAACAACAATTTCAACGAAAGCGGAAAGAGTTTGCCCTTAACCCCCTCACAAATTGACGGGTTGGATGTGAAAACGCGTTTGGCGGGCTACGGCGTGAATATTTTGAGTGTTACGGATGCATCGGGTAACGCCTTGCCCTATACCATCAACCAGACCATGATGCGGGTGGATTTGCCCAAGCCACTAACCAGCAAACAGAAATATGTGTTCAAAGTGAAGTGGAACTACAAAATCCCGGAGCGCATGAAAATTGGCGGCAGAGGCGGTTACGAATATTTTCCCAATGACGGAAACCACATCTTCACCATTTCTCAGTGGTACCCCAGAATGTGTGTCTACAGCGATTACCAAGGGTGGAACCACAAGCAATTTACCGGTAGGGGAGAGTTTAGTTTGATTTTTGGCAATTTCGATGTGAAAATGACCGTTCCGGCCGACCACGTAATCGCGGCCACCGGTGAATGTCAGAACTACAGCGAAGTGCTCACCGCAGAACAGCTGAAGCGCTGGAATCAGGTGCTAAAGACCCCAGAACCATCGGCCACCACCGTGTTGGAGCCTACTGAGATTGTTACCTTGGAAGAGGCCAAATACCGCGAGCAACACCGCGATACCCTGCAAACCAAAACTTGGCACTACAAAGCCACCAATGTGCGCGACTTCGCCTGGGGCTCATCGCGCAAGTTCGTTTGGGATGCCATGCCCGAATTCGTGCAAGGCAAGCGCATTCAATGCATGAGCTATTACGGAAAAGAAGCCTACGGACTCTATCGTAAATATTCTACCAAAGTGGTGGCCCATACCATCAAAACCTACAGCAAATACACCACACCCTATCAATACCCCGTGGCCATCAGCGTAGAAGCATCGAGCGGAATGGAATACCCCATGATCTGTTTCAACTACGGCAGAACCGATGAAGATGGTACCTACAGCTCACGCACCAAGTACGGCATGATTGGGGTGATTATTCATGAGGTGGGACATAATTTCTTCCCCATGATCATCAATTCCGATGAACGCAACTGGTCGTGGATGGACGAAGGGTTGAACACCTTTGTGCAGTTTTTGACAGAGCAAGAGTTCGACAACAATTACCCTTCGCAGCGCGGACCGGCCCACAAAATTGTGGATTACATGAAAATGCCCAAAGAGCAATTGGAGCCCATCATGACCAACTCTGAAAATATCATCAACTTTGGTCCAAACGCCTACGCCAAACCCGCTACAGGCCTGAATATCTTGCGCGAGACCATCATGGGACGTGAACTGTTCGACTACGCCTTCAAAGAATATTGCAACCGTTGGGCCTATAAGCATCCAGCCCCTGCCGATTTTTTCCGCACCATGGAAGATGCCTCTGGGGTGGATTTGGATTGGTTTTGGCGCGCTTGGTTTTTCGATATTCAACCCGTAGATATTTCGATGGACTCGGTGTTGGCCTACCGCCCATATTCTCCTGAGAGCATGCCTGTTAAACTCGATTCTACCTTGCGTGTGGGTCGTGGTCGCGGACTGGGTATGGGTAACGGCAAAGGACGTAATGGCATCGCCAACCTACCCGCTGCTGAATTTCAACACGTGAGCAAATTGCGCAACAAAGCCGCGGGTATCCAGTTTGCCGTGGACAGAGATACTTTACTGCGTGATTTTTATTATTACTACAATCCCGCAAAAGATACGGTGGGCAATGCCGCCAGAGCCGCAATGGCCGCGCAAGGACAGCCCAAGCAGGAGAGCGTGGTGAGAGACCTGTACAAAGATTTCACCCTGTTATCGCCCCAAGAGATGAAGGCCTATGAAAATGCCTATTTGTATGAAATTACCTTCAGCAATAAAGGCGGATTCGTGATGCCCATCATTCTGCAATGGAATTATACCGATGGTACCTCCGAAGTGGAGTATATCCATGCGTATATCTGGCGCAAAAACGAACAAAAGGTGACCAAAAACTTCCTCAAACGCAAAGAAGTGGCAAGCATCGTGTTGGATCCGTTTAAGGAAACTTCAGACATCGACGAAAGCAATCATACCTGGCCTCGTACCGCAGAACCCACGCGATTTGAACTCTTCAAGAACAAACCCGTGCCCGCGAACGAACAAGTGGAAATGACCCCCATGAAGCGCGCACTGCGCAACAAATAGGGTTAGAGCCTGCCCGCGATAACCTTACCGACTGCCGGCGATAACCTTATAACCTGCCGGCGATAATTTCATCGACCACCGCAGGATCCAGCAAGGTGGTTGTATCGCCCAGCGAAGCCAATTCCCCCTCCGCGATTTTGCGCAGAATTCTGCGCATGATCTTTCCAGAACGGGTTTTGGGTAGCCCCGAAACCACCTGAATTTTATCCGCCTTGGCTATCGCCCCAATGGTCTTGCTCACCATCTCATTGATGCCCTTGACCAATGACGCTCGGTCCGTAGCATCGCCCTGGTAAATCACATAAGCATAAATGCCCTGTCCTTTGATGTCGTGCGGATACCCCACAATGGCACTTTCCACCACGCCGGGATACAAATTGATGGCGTTTTCCACCTCTGCGGTGCCGATGCGGTGCCCACTGACGTTGAGTACATCGTCGACCCGACCTGTGATCCGATAAAATCCATTTTCATCGCGCAGAGCCCCATCGCCGGTGAAGTACAAACCCGGATAAGTGCTGAAATAGGTCTGCTTGCAGCGGTCGTGATCGCCCCAAGTGGTGCGCAAAATGCCTGGCCAAGGACGGCGGATGCACAAATTTCCCGACACGTTATTTCCCAAAATTTCGTTTCCTTGCTCATCCACCAACAACGGCTCAACCCCCGGAAGGGGTAGGGTGGCGTAGGTGGGTTTGCTCGGGGTGGCGCCAGCCAAATTGGTGATAAGTACGCCCCCAGTTTCGGTTTGCCACCAGGTGTCTACAATTTCGCAGCGACCTTTTCCAACTTTTTCATGATACCAATGCCAAGCTTCTGCGTTGATGGGTTCACCCACAGTTCCCAACACTTTGAGCGATGGCATAGCATGCTTTTCAACCCATTCATCGCCCGCGCCCATGAGACTGCGGATGGCGGTTGGAGCGGTATAGAGAATGTCGACCCGATGCTTTTCAACCACCTCCCAAAAACGATTGGGACTTGGGTATGTTGGGATGCCTTCGAACATCAACGTGGTTGCGCCGGCGCTCAGAGGTCCGTATAGGATATAGCTGTGACCGGTAATCCATCC
>JBJTNN010000026.1:0-9357 GCA_046074125.1 Bacteroidota bacterium | reverse complement strand
AAAAAAGGCTTGGGATTACCAAGCCTTTTAAGAAACATGAATAAGACTTACGGTTTATTGTTGAGATTGGAGTTTTTCCGAGAGTAGGCAAAATAAACTACAAATCCCACAAGCATCCACATCGCTGCTGCTTTCAACGTAAATGCATCTAAAGCAATAATCATTGCAGTACAAACTAAAATACCCAACACGGGCACCAACGGCACCAACGGTGTTTTAAAAGGTCTTGCCAACTCTGGATTGGTTTTACGCATTAGTAAAATTCCAATACAAACCAGAACAAATGCGAACAGCGTTCCAAATGAAGTTAAATCTCCTGCAATGCTGCCAGGAACAAATGCCGCAAATGCCCCAACAAAGAGGAATAAAATCCAATTTGCTTTGAACGGCGTTTTATATTTGGGGTGCAATTCACCAAACGCTTTGGGAATTAATCCATCTTGACTCATTGAGTAAAAAACTCGGCTTTGTCCCATTAACATTACCAATATTACAGAAGAAAATCCAGCCAATATTGCCAATGTTACACTTGTACCAAGCCATTCATATCCACTCATATATGTTTTAATGACATAGGAAACAGAAGCTTCTTTACCTGCAGTAGCAAATTCGCTCCAATGAGCAACCCCGGTTAGCACGTGACCAAAAAGAATATATAAAACTGTACAAACGGCCAAGGAACCCAAAATGCCGATTGGCATGTCTCTTTTCGGGTTTTTTGCCTCTTGCGCTGTTGTACTTACAGCATCAAATCCAATGAATGCAAAAAATACAATTGCTGCGCCTCCAAGTACACCACCCCAGCCCCATTTAAAGAACCCTTCATGACCAATTGTGCCTTCTGGAATAAAGTAAGGCGTATGATTTTCGGGTTTAATGAATTGCCATCCTACCACAATAAAAACCAAAACGATAGCTACTTTAACGAACACAATAATTGCGTTTACAGTAGCTGATTCTTGGGTTCCTTTAATCAATAACAATGTCAAAGCCAATAGAATTAACAGAGCAGGAATATTCATAATTCCAGAAGTGATTGTAACTTGAGAGACAATCTCTGCTGGCAGCTTAGCAAATTGATCCGCATTTAAAAAACCTTTTTCAATTCCGACCCAATTACCTGGCAACGCTTGGATTTGAGTAATAACATCCGCAGACACTTGATAGAGTTTTTCAAACGGCGAGTGACACCATTGATAGGGTATCGAATTCCCTAGCAGATTATTAAGATACTCACTCCACGCAATTGAAACAGTAGCGGCGCCTAATGCGTATTCCATAATTAATGCCCAGCCAATTACCCATGCAACCAACTCGCCCATTGTAACAAAACTGTAGGCATATGCACTTCCCGAAATGGGTATCATCGCAGCAAACTCTGCATAGCATAATCCCGCAAAGGCGCAGCCAATTGCCGCAACAATAAACGACAATGTCACACCCGATCCAGCAGCCTCAGTCGCTGCCGCTGCAGTTCTAACAAACAATCCGGCACCAATGATTGCACCAATTCCCAAAGCGATTAAACTACCCGCGCCCAAAGTGCGTTTCAAATTACTTCCCTGAGCTTGCTGTAATAATGCTTCTAATGATTTCTTTCTCCAAATAGACATATAGATTTTGCTAAAAAACAAATATAGGGGTTTAGGCAATTACGCCCAATGCTTTGCCCACTTTGGTAAATGCAGCAACGGCTTTATCGATATGCTCAAATTCATGAGCAGCACTCAATTGCACACGGATACGCGCTTGCTCTTTGGGCACTACTGGATAGAAGAACCCAATGACATAAATACCCTCATTCAATAAAGCGTTGGCCATGTCCTGACTCAATTTCGCATCGTACAGCATCACCGGAACAATTGCACTATCGCCATCTTTGATGTCGAACCCTGCGGCTTTAATTCCCGCTTTGAAACGCTTTACATTGGCTTCCAGTTTATCGCGCAAGGCTGTGGTCTCGTTCAACATGTTCAACACCTCGATACTCGCACCAACGATGCTCGGAGCCAATGAGTTACTAAACAAGTATGGACGGCTTCTCTGACGCAACAATTCAATGATTTCTTTTCTTCCTGTGGTATAGCCACCCATCGCACCACCCAACGCTTTACCCAAGGTACCCGTAATGATGTCTACCCTGCCCATTACGTTGCAATATTCTGGGGTTCCACGTCCTGTGGCACCAATAAATCCGGCGGCGTGACATTCATCGGTCATGACCATGGCATCATATTTTTCAGCCAAATCACATACTTTATCGAGCTGAGCTACATATCCATCCATAGAAAACACCCCATCTGTTACCACCAAAATGAAACGGGCACCTTTCTCCCGGGCAGCAATCAATTGGGCTTCTAGGTCGGCCATGTTGTTGTTTTCATACCGGAATCTCATGGCTTTACACAAACGCACACCATCGATGATCGAAGCATGGTTCAAACTGTCCGATATGATGGCATCTTGCTCTCCCAACAAGGGTTCGAAAACGCCACCGTTTGCATCAAAGGCCGCCGCGTAAAGAATGGTGTCATCCGTTCCATAAAACTGAGCGATTTTCTCCTCCAATTCCTTGTGAATGTCTTGTGTTCCGCAAATAAAACGGACGCTACTCATACCAAAACCATGGGTGTCGATGGCGCGTTTTGCTGCTTCAACCACCCGTGGATGACTGCTCAAGCCCAAATAATTATTGGCGCAAAAGTTTACTACTTCACTGCCATCTGCCAGCTTAATGACTGCGTCTTGAGGCGTGGTGATGATGCGTTCTTTTTTGAAAAGGCCGGCTTCTTCAATGCTTTTCAGCTCTGCTGCCAAATGTTCTTTAATAGCTCCGTACATAGGTGTATAAAAGACAAAAATACAATTTTGCCTTCTATTACAATCCCATCATCGACCTGATTTCTTCAATGATCTTGCGGTCGTTGCACAAACGGGGCACTTTGTTTTGTCCGCCCAATTTCCCTTTCGACTTCAACCATTCGTGAAAGGTGTGGGTGGGTACCGATGTCACTTTCGGTAATTTCATCAACATATCGGCCTTGCGTTTGGATTTATAATCGTCGTTTGTATTCTGTAACTCCTTATCTAGCAAATGAATAAATGCACTTAAATCTGATGGAGGTTTTGAAAATTCAATCAACCATTCATGGCCTGCTTCGTCGCTTTGGTCCAAATAAATGGGCGCTGCTGTGTAATCTGTGACAATGGCATCCATTTCCTTGCAAGCAATCGCAATGGCTGTTTCTGCGTTTTCAATCACCAATTCTTCCCCGAAAGCATTGATAAACAATTTGGTTCTACCGGTAATTTTAAAGGTAAACGGGTTCAAACTATGAAATTGTATGGTATCGCCAATGACATACCGCCACAGTCCGCCCACCGAAGAAATAACAACGGCGTAATTCACCCCTGTTTGAACAGCCGTAAGAGGAATTAAATTCTCTGTACTTGGAGTTTCCGTTGCGGGATAAAATTCGAAGAAAATACCCAGGTGTGTCAGCATTACCAGCTCATTTCTATCGGCTTGGTATTGAATGCCAAAGAATCCTTCACTGGCATTGTAGGTTTCAAGGTACTTCACATTATCGCTGGGCAGCAATGCTCTGAACTGTTCGCGATACGGTTCAAAATTTACCCCACCATGAATAAACAACTCAAAATTGGGCCAAACTTCAAGAATGTGCTTTTTGCCAGTAACCTCCAACACTCGCTGCATCACAACGGCGGTCCATGTGGGCACACCACTCACACTGGTTACATCTTCATCCTTGATAATTTGGACCATTTTTTCCAATTTATCTTCCCAACTTTCCAACGTTGCAACGGATACATCGGGGGTACTCTTCCAATTGGCCCAGGCGGGAAGATGCACCATCAGAATCCCACTTAAATCTCCAAAGTAATAGGATTGATCATCCCCACTTTGCTTTGTGGTTCCACCGATGAGAAGTCCTTTTCCATCAAAAATTTTACCTTCTGGATAAAACCCAAAAAACTGGGTTACGGCTTCTTTGGAGCCCTCGAAGTGGTTGTGTTCCATGATTTCATAACTCATGGGAATAAACTTGGAAACGTTACTCGTGGTGCCGCTGCTTTTGGCAAACCATCGAATATCTCCCGGCCACAACAGAGATTGCTCTCCTTTTTGGTTTCTTTCGATGTAAGGCAAAAAATCCTCAAAAGTAGCAACCGGCACTTTGGCCGCAAACTCTGCGTATGTAGTGGTTTTTTCTATGCCAAATTTTCGTCCATATTCGGTGAGTGACAGCTTTTCCATCAACTCAACAAACAAGTTGTTTTGATTTTCTAAAGACCGCTCAATGTTGGCGCGCAATTCATTGACACGCTGTTTGAAATACCAACCAATAATGGGACTGATCATGAGGCAATTAAACCGTCACGCAACCTAACGATTTTTTTCGCGTGATTCGCAATATCTTCTTCGTGGGTAACCAATACGATGGTATTTCCTGCGGCATGAATTTCTTCAAACAGACCCATGATTTCGTGCGAAGTTTGGGTATCTAAGTTGCCCGTAGGTTCATCTGCTAACAACAAACTTGGATTGTTAATTAACGCCCTTGCCACTGCCACCCGTTGCCTTTGTCCGCCCGACAACTCATTGGGCTTATGATCAAGGCGATTTCCAAGTCCTACTTTATTCAGGGTTTCTCTGGCCCGCTCCAACCGTTCTTTTTGGGAAACACCCGCATAAACCAGAGGGAGGGCCACATTTTCCAGTGAACTCAAACGGTTAAGCAAATTGAAGGTTTGAAAAACAAAGCCTATTTCATCATTTCGAACCTTACTGAGTTCGATGTCCGACATTTTACTTACCTCTTTTTGGTTGAGCCAATATTGACCCGCAGAGGGCGTATCAAGGCAACCAATGATGTTCATCAAGGTGCTTTTTCCTGAACCTGATGGTCCCATTAGGGCCACATATTCCCCTTGATGAATGTTGAGGTCGATTTTTTTCAGTGCGTGCACAGTTTGATCGCCCAACACATAGGTTTTTCTGATGTCTTGAAGTGAAATCAGGGCATTAGCCATTGCCGTCGATCACCTTGGGCACACGGAAAAAATCACTGTCAGCCTTTGGCGCATTCCGCAAGGCCTCTTCGTGAGTAATGGTTTGAACAACCACATCTTCGCGCAAAACGGTTTCCGCATTGGTGAGATAAATCAAAGGTTCCACGCCAGTGGTATCCACTTCTTTGAGCTTTTCACACATGGCCAAAATGTCTTCCAAATCATTTTGCATTTTCTTCAAGCTTTCGCCTTCAAATTGCAACCGAGATAAATGGGCTAGCTCTTGGACTCTCTTTTCGGTGATTTTCATAGTATGCCTAATGATTTCAGTTGTGAAGATATGACATTGTATACTTTTTCTTGTAACATAGGCATGTCATCCATCGACAAACCCTTGGTTTCAATCGGTGCATGGACAAACATGCGCATCATTCCGGGAGATCCATCGAAAGTATCGCTGTTAAATCGTTTTTGGTTGTCGGCCAGGGTTACGGG
Source organism: Bacteroidota bacterium (assembly GCA_046074125.1). Lineage (GTDB taxonomy): Bacteria > Bacteroidota > Bacteroidia > NS11-12g > UBA955 > UBA955. The sequence goes on along the minus strand of JBJTNN010000026.1, from coordinate 3,828 downwards.
CACAATGGGAATTTGTTTTTCTATGGCCAAACGAAATGCCCCCGGTTTGAAAGGAAATTTTATTTGGGGTGCATTGTCTGGAATTCTGCCTTCAGGATAAATGACCAAATTGGCTCCAAGCGCATCCATTTGTTTGGAAGCGTCTTCAAACGCCTTGTATGAACCGCGCAAGCTCTCTCGGTGGACGGCAATATCCAAGGTTCTAAACCAAATCCCAAAGAGCGGAATTCTTGACAGTTCTATTTTTCCCATGAAAAAATTGAATCCCGGCAAAAAACTCCCACAAGTGAGGATATCGAGGTAGGAAATGTGGTTTGGACAAAAAATCAGTTGTTGGTTTTTTGGCAAAGGCTGTTCATATCGGACAACAGGAATTACGAAAGCAACCACGGCGGTAACTGAGCCCCAAATTTTACGCAAGCCATGGGCCAATCGATATGTTTTGGGCGATAACAAAAACAAATAAAGCAGCGGATAAACCAGCAGAAACAGGGCGATAAACCAGAAGCCTGCCCATGCCAACCAAATTCTACCCAATAGCTTTTTCATGCTTGAGATGCGTTATTGTGCGCGCTTCATGTTCCAAACAAACACCATCAATGCCACAACCATGCTTGTAGACACACACATCATCAACTCAAATCCACCGAAAGACGATGGAGATATCTTTACATCGAAGTTGTCTTTCATCAAAGACTTTTGTTTGGATTTATCCGATGCTAAGATGCTGCTGTCTTTATCTACGTTTCTATCGATAGCGGCGTATTGCAATTTCTTCCAATCTTGGATGATCTCTGTTTTATTGTGGTAGATGTGTTGATACGCTGCGATGTTCGTTGCCGCCATCACCAAAGCCATCATCAATGAGAAAAACAAGGCTTTTCCCATGTTAATGGGTTTATCGGTTTGCATGTGCATCAAACTCTTCACAAATAGATACACCCCGATACCTGGAATCACCAAATTGAAAAACATCGGAAAGAATGCCACGAAAGAGGTTGTTTTGTACAATCCATTGAGGTATTGAACCAACAGCATAGAGGCACTCAACGAGCCAAATGCCAAGCCATAAATAAAGACACGTTTGAACACAATGCAAAAATAGGAAAAGCCAAGGCTAATTCCGGTGATACAGAAAAAGTTACTGAGTCTTCAGGGCTGATACAGCCGAAGTGCTATTGATAATCGTCGTCCTGACGGTCGTATTCGTCAAAGTTGTACTCAGGCAACAAGGTAGTTTTCACATGACCAATGGTCTCTGCCAAGCCATCGCTGAACTTGTTGAAATCCTCTTTGTACAAATGGATTTTCATTTTTACAAAATTGCCGTCATCGAATTTGCTGCGCTTACTTTCTGTGATAGTGATGTAATAGTCGTTGTTTCTTGTGGCTTTTACATCAAAAAAGTAAGTGCGCTTACCAGCACGTACACGCTTTGAATAGATTTCCTCTTGCGAATCTCTGTTGTAGTTTTCTTCCTGCATCATCTTCTTTTTAATTCGAGAACTCAAATCTCTTGGCAAATATGCAAAAATTATTGAGGTTCTGCACACAAATCTAAGATAAAATCAAAAACAAGTGTCAATTTAACGCTTGGTGACCGCTTTTCATTGGAATTCAGCACTTTGGCTTTCATTCAAATTGCGATAATATTCACAGCGCTGCAACAATTCTTCATGGGTACCCACGTCAGTGATGGCACCATCTTCGAGCACAACAATGCGATTCGCCATTCTCAGCGGAGCAATCCTGTGAGCCACTATGATCGCGGTAGAATTCTCGAGCCATTGCGATAAGTGATCAATGATATGTCGTTCCGTTTCCGCATCCACTGCACTCAAGCAATCATCCAGCACGTACAATTCTGCTCTTTTGACAAGCGCGCGTGCCAGGGCAACCCGCTGTTTTTGTCCACCCGAAAGACTCACACCGCGTTCGCCAAGCATCGTATTCAGTCCTTCTGGCCATTGGGGAATGTCTTTTTCAAGACAGGCTGCTGAAACCGCTTTTTGAAGTTCGTTATCGGCAATCTCTCCCGTTTCTATTCCGAAGGCAATGTTATCGCGAATGGTCTCAGAAAACAGAAAAACATCCTGGGGCACATAAGCCAAGTGGCGACGGAAATCTTGTAAATCGATGTTTTGCATTGGCACGCCATCAACCAAAATTCGGTTTGTATCTTCTGATGCATAATACATGGCTGCCAGCAATTGTGCCAGTGTAGATTTACCTGATCCCGTTCTACCGGTAATGCCGATGATTTCACCTCGACGAATTTTCAGAGAAACTTCTCGCAACGCAGGTTGTAATTTGCCCTCATAGGTAAAAGTTACTTTGTCGAGGGTGATGTCTTGTTTCAGTTCGAATGGTTTTTCTCCTTCGGTTTGATGCTCTTCGGCTGTGAGGAATTCATTGATGCGTTTTTGACTTGCTGCCGCTTTTTGCACCAGTGCGGTTGTCCAACCGAGACTCGCCACCGGCCAAATCAACATATTCAAATAGATGACAAATTCGGCCAAGTTACCAGGAGTAAAGGCTCCTTTTTCTACCTCTTTACCTCCCAAATAAATGACAATCAGGGTGCTAAGCCCCATCAAAAGCAGCATCATTGGGAAGAACAGGGCATTTATTTTGGCCAAGCGCATGTTTCGCAGTTTGTATTCTTCACCTTCCGCTTGAAATTTGGAGCTAAAGGTTGATTCCATTCCAAACGATTTGATGATTCGGATTCCTGCAAACGTTTCTTGGGCGCTCGCGGTGATTTGAGACAGTTGTTCTTGAATGAGTTTATTGCCCAAATTCATCCTGCGGCTCACCTGATAAATGGAATAGGACAGCACTGGCAAGGGCAACAATACCCAAATTGTGAGTGATGCATTGGCTTGAAGCATTTGATAAATCACCACAACAAAGGTGAAAATCATGTTGGCGAAATACATAATGGCCGGTCCGATGTACATCCGAACGTTCGATACATCTTCGCTCATTCTTGACAACAGGTCACCCGTCATGTGCTTCCGGTAGAACGATTCACCCAATTTCTGGTATTTGCTGTAGAGTCGATTTTTCAGGTCATATTCAACTTTCCTTGATACAACAATGAGGGTTTGGCGCATGTAGTACATGCAAACCCCTCGAACAATGGCAACCAACAGTATTCCCAGTCCAAAGGCCAGCGCGGTTTGAAAAATGACTTTGGCAGCGAGTGAATCTGCCTGTCCAGTAATCCACAGAGATTGCCTCAATGCCTCGTCGAGCCCCAATCTCACCAAGACTGGCACCGATGCAGAGAAAACGTTGGTTAAAAGGACAAACAAAATGCCCCAAACCATCATTTTGCCATATTTAACGAGGTATTGATTTAAGAAAAATAGTTCACGCATGAATAATGCAAAGGTAGTTCAAAGCACAGATGACCTCATCGAAGATTGTACGGCGTGATAACGAAGTCTTTTTCAAACTTTTTCACAAGAATATCCACATTTACTCAAATTGTTTTTGTATCTTTGCCTCCCATTTGAGATAGCCATGCAATTAACTGCTGAAAGAAAGAAAGAAATTTTTAACACCTTCGGAGGCGCTGCGACCAATACTGGCAGCACTGAAGGACAGATTGCCATGTTCACTGAGAGAATCAATTTCATCAGTGCGCACTTGAAGGAATTCCGCAAAGACAAGAGCGCGGAGTTGTCTTTGATTAAGTTGGTAGGTAAGCGTAGAAGCTTGTTGAACTACTTGATGAAGAAAGACATCTTCAAATACAGAGCGTTGATCAAAGAATTGGGCTTGCGTAAGTAAGTTCAGTCTTTTAACCTTTTACGATTAAAG
>JBJTNN010000025.1:0-3047 GCA_046074125.1 Bacteroidota bacterium | reverse complement strand
CGGCCAATTCCAACACTTGGGCACCATCAGCGGCGGAGATAAACTCCCCTTTGTGGTTTAAAAGTTTTAGGGCGTTCCACTGTTTTGGGTTGTGGCTAGCCGTTAGGATGATACCACCGGCAGCAGCCTCTTCTACCACCGCCATTTCTACGGTTGGGGTAGTTGACAGACCCGCGTCCACCACATCAATGCCCAAGGCCATGAGTGTATTTACCACCAATTCATGCACAATAGGACCGCTGATGCGGGCGTCTCTGCCCACAACCACCCTGTTGCCTTGGTTGGCTTTGAGCAGCATGGAGCCAAAGGCGGCTGTGTATTTGACAACATCAATGGGTGTCAGGTTTTCACCCGCATTCCCACCCAGCGTTCCACGAATTCCAGAGATCGATTTGATGAGCGTCATAAAAGGACGGCAAAAATACAGCATTTCACCCGAAAATGGTGGTGGATTTCGTTGTATTCTTTACAAACATGGAATACCCTTTGGCGGAAATCGCCAAGAATAAACGCACAACTTCGCCACCGATGAAATAAATTTGCGGTATGCAACCGATCATAGAATGTGTACCCAATTTTAGTGAAGGACGGAACTTACAAACCATCAAGATGATAACCGATGCCATTGAAACTGTTGAGGGCATTCGATTGTTGGATGTGGACCCTGGAAAAGCCACCAACAGAACGGTGGTTACTTTTGTGGGATCGCCCGACGATGTCATTGAGGCAGCATTCAGGGGCATCGCCAAAGCGGCGGAGTTGATCGACATGCGCAATCACACCGGGGAGCACCCACGCATGGGAGCAACCGATGTTTGTCCGCTCATCCCCATTTCGGGTATCACCATGGAGGAAACCGCGGAATACGCGAAAAAATTGGCCAAACGCGTAGCCGAAGAACTGCATATCCCCACGTATTTGTATGAGGCCGCTCAATCGAATCCGTTGCGCACCAATTTGAGTGTGATACGGGGTGGTGAGTACGAAGGGTTCTTTGAAAAAATCAAACAACCAGAATGGGCTCCCGACTATGGAAAGCCCGAGATGAATGCCACGGCGGGTGCCACGGTCATTGGTGCCCGAGACTTCTTAATTGCCTATAACGTAAACTTAAATACCAAGAGCACCCGCATTGCCAACCGCATCGCTTTTGATGTGCGCGAAGCCGGCCGGGTGAAACGCGAGGGGAACCCCTATTCAGGGAAAATCGCCACCGATGAAAACGGCGAAGCCATCCGCATTCCGGGCAAATTAAAATCGGTCAAGGCCATTGGTTGGTACATTGAAGAATACAACATGGCGCAGATTTCAATGAATCTCACCAACTACAAAATCACGCCATTGCATGTTGCGTTTGAGGAAACCCGCAAAGCGGCCGATGAGAGAGGGGTTCGGGTCACCGGCTCTGAGTTGGTTGGATTGATTCCTTTGAAACCATTGCTGGATGCAGGAAAGTACTTTTTGGAAAAACAGGGCATGAGTGTGGGGGTAAGTGAGTCGGAGTTGGTAGATTGTGCCATCCTCAGTATGGGCTTGAACGAATTGGGTCCGTTTGATCCGAGCAAGAAGATCATTGAATATTTGTTGCGCGACGAAAAGCAATTGCGGCTGGTTACGATGACTGTTCGCGGTTTCGTGAACGAAACCGCAAGTGATAGTGCGGCGCCCGGCGGCGGAAGTATTTCCGCACTGGCGGGCGCGCTGGGCGCTGCGTTGGGCACCATGGTGGCCAACTTGAGCGCCATCAAAAAAGGCTGGGAAGACCGTGTGGGCGAATTCTCCCCCTGGGCAGAACAAGGACAAACCCTGAAAGATCGTTTGGTCGCATTGGTAGATGAAGATACCCGCGCGTTTGACGCGATCATGACGGCCTTCGGCCTGCCCAAAGACACACCCGAGCAGGTATCCATCAGAAAGCAAGCCATTCAAGATGCTTCAAAATATGCGACGGAAGTCCCATTCCGCACCATGCAAACGGCCTTCGAGTGTCTGCCACTGCTAAAGCAAATGGCCGAACACGGCAACCCCAACTCACTTTCGGATGTGGGTGTGGGAGCCCTTTGTATCAAAACAGCGGTAAGAGGCGCTTGGCTGAATGTATTGATCAATGCACAGGGACTTTCCGACAAACCCTGGGCCGAGAACATTGTTTCTGAAGCGCGGGCATTGCTGGCCAAAAACCACGCCGCTTGCGACGAAATCATTTTGGGTATTGAAGCCAAATTGGGCGCATAAATTGACCTTACAACCATACAAATCGGCATTCTCCGCCCTGGCCAACCGCTGTAGGTTTGCAGGCAAGACAATTTTCAACTTGTCAACAACCTTATTGCTGGTTGCCGAATTTTATCAGGGCCAGGCGAGCGCCCAATACGCGCCGGCTGCGGGGCAGCCGGGCTCTACGGCCCTTCGGGCCGACAGTTCCTGCTTCATCAATTGGGCGAAGCGGTGCAGCATTCAGCGGGGGCTGAGGCAAATCAATCTCCCCGATTCTGGATTTGCAACCGTGGGTACGGCGGCCGCGGCCGAAGGCCCGGCCGCAACCAATGGCGTTGTCTCTCTCGGTGATGGTGGCATCGCCACACTCACCTTCGACCCGCCCATCACCAATGGTTTTGGATTTGACTTCGCCGTTTTTGAAAATACCTTCCTCGACACCTTTTTAGAATTGGCCTTCGTTGAAGTAAGTACCGACAGCCTTTCATGGGCACGCTTCCCCGCCAAAAGCCTCACTCAAATACAAAAACAAACCGGTGCTTTTGGATTCACCCACCCCACCCAAATTCACAACCTCGCCGGAAAATACCGACACCCCTTCGGAACACCCTTCGACCTCGAAGACCTGGTCATGATGAGCAACATCCGCATCAATGAAATCAAATACGTGCGAATCATCGATGTGATTGGGAGTGTAGATTCAACCCTTGGCTCCAAAGACAGCGACGGTCGCATGATCAACGACCCCTGGCCCACCCTTTTTGCCAGCAGTGGATTCGACCTAGACGCCATCGGTGTTATCAACCAACTGCCATCCGCAGGAATTCTCG
>JBJTNN010000024.1:0-22769 GCA_046074125.1 Bacteroidota bacterium | reverse complement strand
GATGGCAGCAAAGTGGGTAGGAGCGCCCATGGCACCGATATTTTTACCCCGATATACTCTACCGGATTGGCCGCAAAATTCACCCTGCCAGAAACGCGTGATAACATTATCGCCAGCGGCAGCACCCAGAAAATAGAGGTTTGGAGCAGTCGCGTGTGCGACATCGCCCTGCTGCTGAACGGTGATACCTTGAGAAAAAGCAATACGCAAGACAGTTTTCAAGCCACTATATCGAACTGGAAAGTAGGAAAAAACGTGCTTGCCTTCGCCGCGAAATACAGCACTTTTACCGCGTTTGATACCCTTTATTTCACGGTAAATCCAACCGTGGTGCAAGCGGCTCTGCCATCGGGCATGGAACAAGGGGTAAATTACTTGGATGACTCTACCGTGCTGCTGGCACTGTACGCCCCGTATAAAAATTATGTCTACGTCATTGGCGATTTCAACAACTGGGGCACCGATACCGCGTATTTCATGAATTTTTCATCGAGCGATAACATCTGGTGGAAGCGCATTGGCGGACTGAAAAAAGGCGTGGAATATGGCTTTCAGTATTGGATTGACGGCAAAGTGCGCGTGGCCGATCCTTTTGCTACGCTGTTGTTGAGTGAGTGGGACGATGCCTATATCCCCGCTGCGAATTATCCCAAGTTGAAGCTCTACCCCAAAAACAAAACCCAAGGTTGGGTGGGTGTTTTACAAACGGCGGCCCCCGCTTTTGCATGGAGTAAGGTGAATTTTCAACGTCCCGATAAAGATCGGTTGGTGATTTATGAGTGCTTGACCCGGGATTTTACCAAAGCACAGACGTTCAAGGCCATTCAGGACACCCTGCCCTATTTGAAGCGATTGGGGATCACGGCGCTACAATTGATGCCCGTGTGTGAGTTTGAAGGCAATTTAAGTTGGGGTTATAATACAGCCAGTCACATGGCCATCGACAAGTATTATGGCACGCGCGATGCCCTGAAATCCTTGGTAGATGCTTGTCACCAAAACGGCATCGCCGTGATATTGGATGTGGTTTATAACCATGCTTTTGGTAGTGCTTCTGTAACCAACATGTATTGGGATGCGGCTACAGGAAAACCGGCTGGAAACAGTCCATACCTGAATGTGGATGCCAAACACCCATACAACGTAGGCTATGATTTCAACCATGAATCGGCGGCCACCAAGTATTACACCAAGCGCACGCTCACCTATTTGTTGAACGAGTTTCATGTGGATGGGTTTCGCTTCGATTTGAGCAAGGGAATGACCCAAACCTACTCTGGAACGGATGAAGGTAAGATGTCGGCCTACGACCAATCGCGCATCGATATTCTTTCTGATTACAACAACACCATCCAAGCGGTATCGCCTGGGGCCTATACCATTTTGGAGCATTTTGCCGATAATTCAGAGGAGCAGGTGTTGCAAGCCAAGGGGATGATGTTGTGGGGCAATGGCAATTACAATGTGAACGAGGCCGTGATGGGCTTTAGCAGCAACGACTTTGGCTGGGGCATTGATGCTCAGAAGCGGGGTTGGAGCAACCGTCATTTGGTTGGATATGCGGTAAGTCACGACGAAGAACGGATGGCTTATAAATCGAAAACATTTGGCAATGTGGTGGCGGGTTATAGCGTGAAAACATCGCCCATTTATGTTCCGCGCGTGGCCATGGCTTACGGCTTTTTGTTTGCCACACCCGGACCCAAAATGATTTGGCAGTTCGATGAATTGGCTTACGATTACAGCATCAACACGTGTGAGGATGGGGTAACGGTGCAAGATGCCTGTAGGTTAGCCAACAAGCCGGTGCGCTGGGACTATTGGACGGCGGATGCTACGCGCAGGAAGACCTATTTCAAGATTGCGGCCATCAACCATTTGAAGGCGACGCAGTTGGGGGTGGCCAAGCCAACGACTTATTTTTTCAGCAGTGGCGGGTTTTTCAAGAAGTTGAACCTGAATCATGTGGATTTGAATACGGTGGTTATTGGGAATTTTGATGTTTCTACGGGGTCTAGTTCGGTGACCTTTGCGCATACAGGTTGGTGGTACGATTACATGAGTGGCGACAGTTTGCAGGTGACGGGTGCGAATCAGGCAATTTCTCTATCGGCCGGTGAGTGGCGCGTGTATGTAGACAAGAAGGTAAGCAATCCTTATTTGTCGCAATGGAAAGCCACTGCGTCGGCTACGTCTCTGGAGACTCAAGGGGTGTGCAAGGTAATGCCCAATCCCGCGCGGGGTGCATTTGAGGTAGTGGTTGAGGGGGATCGGGTTGCTGCGGGGCAATTGCGGGTGATGGACCTCGCTGGCCGATTGATCTACGAGGGTGCATGGAACCAGGGCGATCGCATCGAAACATCGTCGTGGATGAACGGTCATTATTTGGTCGTTTTGACTTTGGCCGATGCCACTTATCGCAGTCATTTGGTGGTAGAATAAGTATATTCGCGACCGCGGATGCTGTTCAACTCGGTTGTATATTGGTTGTTTTTGCCACTGGTATGGCTGAGTTATTTTTTGCTGCCTGTGAAGCATCGGTGGATATGGCTGCTGCTGGTTAGTTACTATTTTTACGGGTATTGGAAGGTTGAGTTTGCGGGGTTGATGATGCTCACATCGGTGATTGATTGGTGGTGTGGGATGCGGGTGGAGCGGCAGGACATTGGCGGCTGGCGGAAGTTTTGGCTGTGGTTTAGCATCGGCAGTAACTTGACCATGTTGTTCATGTTTAAGTACTTGGACTTTGCTTTGGGCGATTCTGTGATGGTGCGATGGATGAGCGATCACAACGCCACGGCGTGGATTGTTGAATTGGGTAAATACACGATTCCTGCGGGGATTTCATTTTATACGTTTCAGAGCATCAGCTATGTGGTGGATGTGTACCGCGGACAGGAGAAGGCGGAGCACAATTTGCCTAAGTTTATGCTTTATGTGTCGTTCTTTCCGCAGTTGGTTGCAGGTCCGATCGAGCGTTTTGGCAAGTTGCATTCGCAGTTATTTTCGGATTACATGCCCAAATGGGAGGATGTGCGCAACGGGGCCAGGCTATTGATTTACGGTTTGTTTTTAAAGGTGGCGGTGGCCGATAATTTGGCTACGGTGGTGGATGTTTTTTATGCCGATCACACGGCGTTTACGCAGGCCGAGGCTTGGTTGGCGACCTTTTATTTCACGTTTCAGGTGTATACCGATTTCTTTGGGTATTCGTTGTTGGCCCAGGGCAGTGCGTTGATGTTTGGGATTCATTTGATGGACAATTTCAACAAGCCATTCATCGCCAAGAGCATCCCTGAATTTTGGCAGCGCTGGCATATTTCTTTGAGCACGTGGTTTCGGGATTACATTTTCATTCCTGTGGGGGGAAACAAGCGGGGTCCGTGGGTTTTGGCGATGGCGGCGATGTTGGTTTTTTTCACCAGTGGGTTGTGGCATGGGGCGAACGGAACGATGATTGCGTTTGGGGTGGCCCAGGGATTTTTGTATTTGTTTGATCGCTTTGTTTTCAAGAAGTTGGAGTTTGTGGGCGGACATTTTCACGACCATCAGGGCCGGTTGCCGTTGCGCAGGCGTTTGTGGGATGGGTTTCGGACGGTGAAAACGGGCTTCTTTTTCATGATGACATTGGTTTGGTTTCGGAGTGCTACGATGGACCAAGCTTCGGAGGTTTTTGGGATGTTGTGGATGCCGGGATACATTGGCTGTAGGTTGGATGGATTGGAGGGAATTGCGGCGCCTACGCTGGCTCACGGCTTGCAAATACCACTTTTTTTGTGTATATTCTTATTGTTGGATTTGTGGGTGATGAAGGAGCGGGCCGATGTTTGGTTGGGTAAAATTGCAACGCCGTTGCGGTGGTTGATGTACGCGGCGATGGCGGTCTCTGTTTGGATTTGGGGCGGCGCGATCAATCATCCTTTTGTATATTTTCAATTTTAGTGATGGCTTGGATGAAGGATATCGCCCCGAAAATGCTGCTGAGACTCTTGGTGGGTGTGGGCGTGTTTTTTGCAGCCAATTTCTGGTATGTGAGTTCGGGCTTGTATCAGCAGGAGCGCGCGAAATTTTCGCCCATGGCGGCGAAGTTGGATTCGGCTTTTTTAAACGGGGACGTGGTCTATTTGGGCGAGAGTTCGAATACGAGTTTTAACCCTTGGACCGATACGTTTGGGTATAGTGTGAGTGAGTTTTTGCAGATGTATTTGCCACAGAATCGGGTGAGGGGGGTGTCGCACGATGGGTATCACGTGGGGTTGTTTTCGCAGATGTTGGGCTTGATGCCGGAGCATTGGGCTGATACGGGACGTAAAACGGTGGTGATCACGGTGAATATGCGGAGTTTTGGTCCGAGCGCAATGTTCAACGGCAACGAGGCGAGCAACCAGCAGGAGGCGATATTTTACACGCGGAGGTTGGCTTTATTGAATCGGGTGTATGTGAGTTTGCATCATTATGACAACCGGGATTCGAGGGAGATGGAGCGGGCGAAGACGCAGTGGTTTAGGACAAAAGATTTGCGTTTACAGGGGGGTGCTGGACAGCATTATGGGTCAACCCATGGAGGACCTGGTTTGCAGTCAGCGGGTGAGGCGTGGTTTTATCACAACACGGTGAAGTGGTGGTTGCGGGAATTGCAGCGACAGTTTGCGCCGGTATCGGGCGAGGCGGATTTGGCGCGGGTGATGCCCATGGCGGAGGCATATTTGAAGGAATTTGCATTTTTGTTGGATGAGGAGAATCCCCGGGTGAAGGCGTTGGATGCCATCGTAGAGAAATGCAAAAGGGAAGAGGTGAATGTGGTTTTTGTGTTGTTGATGCCCAATTTTGACCATGCCAATCGCTTGTTTGGCAAGGAGCTGACCTTACTGATGGACGAGAACATGGATTTCTTGCGCAAGCGTTTTGAGGGATGGTCGGAGCGATACAAAAATGGCAATTTCAAGGTGGGTTACGTGGATGTTCAGCGGGCTTATTTGGATTGGCGTGTGGGGGAATATTTGGGAGACACGGCGGGGCATGGCGAGGAATGTCACCCCGAGTGTGTCTTGCAATCAGTGCCGGAGTTCATGAATTTTGATTGGGCGAGTGGACATCATTACACGGATCAGTGGTATCCTACGGAGCATGTGGATGCGCACATTCGTCGGTTCATCGCGCAAAAGACCGCTGAGAAAGTTTTAGAATTTCAGTACCGCGATCGGATTCAGACGGGCGTGACCAAACCGATGGTTCCGGTGATCAAACCTCAGGCAAACAACCAACCCAACTGGAGCATCAAGATGCCATTGGCTGATACTTGTTTACGGAGTTGGAAAGTGTTTGCGGCGAAGCATTTGCGTTAATAGTATAAAATTCTGTAGTGATTGACGCAATCAGTGTGAATAATTCACAATCACTTATGCGCTGATTTTCTATTCCGTTAGTCCTTTTTAATCAGTTAGTTACAAGTAAAAGTGGAATAACGGATAAATTGCATACTTTCGCATGTGACCTTGTGATCAGCTATTTTACGACAGACCAATGAAACATCTGATTCCGATAATACTATTTATCTCATCATTAAAATGTTTTGGACAGACGAAGGAGCAGTTTTTAAACTCAGCCTACAAGGTGTTTGTTGACACCTCATTTACAAAATATTATTTGCGTTCAGAATCTTACCGACTGACAATTAGAACAGATCATAAGCCTCGTGTAATAATGGATTTGTCAGAATTTATTTCAATTGAAACTGTGAACGAACTTATTAATAAGTCTGAAACTGACACATTAAAATTGACTTGGGATTGTAAAGCCCTTGATTTAGCAAACTGTGTAGAAAACAGCAATGGTATCTTATTAAGCAATATTGTTGTTCACACGGAGAGAAAATGGAGTAAGAAAAAGCAGAAAAGGGAAACCGATAGACAAATCAGCAAGCAAGAAGAACACGAAAAAAAACCGAGACAAGAAAAAGTAATTTATAGATTCAGTAGACCCATATATGATAGCAAAAATGAGTATGCGTTAATGAGTATGTGGGTAAGCTGTGGTGGTTTATGTGGCCATGGTTGTATTTATTTATTTAAAAAAATTGAAGGCGTTTGGCAATCTGTGACTACGACAAATTGTAAATTTAGTTGACTTTCTAATATTCTAGGACGTACACCAAAATGCATACTCTTTAAAAACGATATAATATGAAAACAAGAAGTTCAATTTTATTTTTTCTCATTCCAGCGGTAATATTCATATTTGGATGTAAGAAAATGTCAACACCTGACGAAGATTCAAAATTGATTTTCGGTCAATGGGCATATTCATATGATTCTGGAGGTATTTCAGGCGGTGGAGGTAGCACAACGTTTAAAGATGATAGTTGGGTAGAGTTTAGCGAAAAGGGTGTCTATGAAGTATACGAAGGTTCAAAAAAAGTTGAAAGGCTGCGATTTAAAATAGAACCCAATGATCGTTTTCCGAAATATAAAATAAACTTCTCGTCATCAGGGGTACTGGACTATTATTACACCATTGAAGGCAATAAATTAACGCTCAATGAAACAGGAGCGGACGGATTTTCATATGTTTTCATCAGAAAATAAACTGGCAATCACAGGGATCCAGAAAAATTGCCGTTTTTGTACTTCCGTGTGAGACTAGGGATGAAAATCCCCGCATTTGCCAAGCTCAATCCCAATTACATTTTACATAATCGGGCCCTCGTTATCAAAATACGGATCATGGGTTAAAGTGTTTCCTGATAGGTATTTGAAGCGCTTGTTTGATTGGCTTTGCGGGAAAGAATTGTACCTTTATCAATTCAATGGCAAGAAGAATTATTTACACATTGCTGGCATTGATGTGCCTGCGATCGGCTTTTGGACAGTCGGTTGAATTAAAGTTGAACTTGGAATTGGGGAAGGTATATCCGCAGCTCATGCAGTCAAAAGCCCTTGTAATTCAGGATATAAACGGTCAGAAAATCAACATTGATGTCACCTTGGGTGGAAGATTGACCTACCTGGTGAAGTCGGTCGGTGAAAAGGATTATCAGATGGATGTTCAATACAAAAGTTTGTCAATGGCGATGGCGCTTCCTCAGGGTTCCGTCAAATTTGATTCTGAGAAAAAGGACAAGGGTGATGCGTTTTCTGCGATGTTGGGAGAAATGGTGAATAAGCCATTTCAAATCACCATGACGAAAATCGGACAGATAACAGATGTAAAGAACATCGAGCCGTTGATAGAAGACGTGTTAAGTCATTTCACAGAGCTTCCTGCGGAGCAATTGGCGCAGTTAAAGGAGCAATTTTTAAAATCGTTTGGAGAGGAAGCGTTTAAGGCCAGTTTTGAGTCACTCTCGGCGATATATCCAAGCAAACCAGTGGCCAAAGGAGAAAATTGGGAAATTAAAACGAAGTTGGGTTCAGGTGCGGGGATGACGGCAGATGTGATGTCGACCTATACACTATCAGAAATCAATGCCAAAAGCCATGTGATTGTGGGTGAGTCAATTATCACAACTACCGATACTTATTTACCGATCAGGGGTATGCCTACGCGGTACGATTTGTCTGGCGCGATGAAATCTGAAATCGTTTTAGACAAAGCAACGGGTTGGGTGATCGAGGCGAAAATCAACCAGGAAATGCAGGGGAAAGTGTATATCAAGAAAAATGAGAAACTGCCTGATGGATTGACCATTCCGATGGTGATGAAAAATTCCATGCTGTACAAGAACCAATAATTCATTAAGAACCCAGGTTATGGCGAGTATACATCCACATATTAATTTTAATGGGAATGCTGAGGAGGCATTTAATTTTTACAAGGCTGCTTTTGGCGGAGAGTTTTCGAAGATTACACGTTTTGGCGACATCGCTGGGGAGCATTTCCCGATTCCAGAGGCTGAGTATGAGAAGATCATGTTGATTGCCTTGCCGATTGGACAGGCCACATTGTATGCGAACGATATCCCCTCTTTTATGGGCACGGTGGATGAAAACGAAAATCGAAGCAAGATTTCGGTTCTTGCTGAAAGCAAGGATGAAGCCCATGGGTTGTTTGAGGCTTTGTCGGCAGGCGGTCAGGTGGAAATGCCAATGATGGATAGTCCGGATGGCAGTAGTTTTGCGATGTTCCGCGACAAATTTGGCATCGAATGGATGATCAAGTTTGATCCAGCGTAAAACAGGATTTGAATTTCGTCGAAAAATAAATGGCCTCACGGATTCTTCTAAATTTATTCATTTAGATTCGTTCAATGAAGAAACTACTGAAATCGAGTGTTTTGGCCGTTTTGTTATTTTCGTTGAGCGCGTTTGGCCCGAGGAAGAAAGACAAAGAATTTAGAGCGGGCGAATTACAACCGAACCAAACTATTCATTTTGGTTATAAATTAAAAAACCCAAAAACATTTATTATCCAATCAATTGAACAAAGCCACGACGATAATTCAAAGTTTCAGATAACGATTGATTCAATTGGAAATATAAGCGTTAGTAATATCGATGAATGTACAGGAAATCATCAAAATGAGCTTGAATTGATTAACTGTTTTGGTTCGATTACGCGCAGTACAAATGACACAGTAAAAATTCAAGCATCAACCACATTTCGTAAGTTCTATCTATTTAATATAAAAAAGAATACGCTCATAGATAGCTTTACGGATCGAGTGAACATAGAAATTGTCTCCAAAACCCTGACAGATGCATATTGTCCAGTAATCGTTACAGGAGAAAATGGATCATCCTACATTACAACAGAAATTACTGCGTTGCCAAAAAATATTGAGTTTAAAGAGGTGTATAAACAGATACATAAAGAAGAAACAGTGGGTATTTTTTCATTGTGTCGGGTAACAGATTCTTTTGGCCATACAAACAATTTTGATCCCAATGATTACGTAGTTATTGGAGGGAACTCACTGAACTTTGTTCGGTGAGCAGTTGAAACGAAAAAAGTGAAATATTGGTAATTTTTGGCCACAAATACAACTTTATAGTTGTTTATGGGCTAAAATTGACTACTTTTGTGGTGAGGGGAAATGAATGCGTAGTGAATTGGATGTGGCCACTTTTTTGAATGACTTCAAGGAAAAGATGAAGTTTTGGGATGTGCTTTTTCGGGACGACAGGGGTAAAAATTCTCAGGCTTTGGTGGATTTGGAAATTCGTCCAATAGAGAGAAAGGCCATCCTCAATGCTATCGAAACCATAGATTATAGCGAAGGTCCATTGGAAGAAAAGATGTATGGTGGTGCGGATATGTGGGTGTTTGGCAAAACCATAAAGAAAAAGGAAGTATACATTAAAATCACAATTGGGCCATTGGGGAGTAGTGTTATTTGCATTTCATTTCACTTGGCACAACACAAAATGAATTACCCTTTAAAATAGAGATATATGAAAAGTCCAATCACAGGTAAGGAAATGAAATTGACCAAAGAGCGCCGTTCTATGAATTTCAGGAAGGAAAACTTTGATATCGTTTTTCATTACTACAGATGCGATGTTAGCGGGGAGCAGTTTACCACAACGGAATTAGACGAGGTAAATATGAATCAGGTATATAACAAGTACCGAGACAAGTTTAATATTACGTTTCCGGATGAAATTCTTAGAATTCGGGAAAAATACGGACTTTCGGCAGCCAAAATGTCTGAAATTTTAGGGTTTGGTGTGAATAGTTACCGTCAGTATGAGTCGGGTGAAATGCCCAGCGTGGCCAATGCGAAATTGATTCAAATGGTTGATGACCCAAAGAAATTTATAGATATGATTGAGCTTTGTGGCACGTTGGAAGAAAAATCCAAGTTGAAATTAATACAGAAAGCACAACTATTGTCAGAAGAGAGGGATCGAAACATTGTCAATTCGAATTTTAAAGAATATTTATTGGGCAACCCGATGGCTGATATTTTTTCCGGATACAGAAATCCCAATTTTGAAAGGTTCACCGAAATGGTGGTTTTTTTTACCGATAAATTGTCGCCGTTTAAAACGAAGATGAATAAACTTTTGTTTTATGCTGATTTTTTCATGTTCAAGCAAAGTTGTTTTTCAATTAGCGGTTTGAGATACAATGCCATTGATATGGGGCCCGTGCCCAATAATTTTCAAAGTATATTCGAGTATTTAGTAAACAACGAGGAGATAGAAATCAAAATTACCGAATTTCCGAACGGTTATGTTGGCGAACAGTTTAAGCCCAAAAAAGGTAGAGTTTTCAATGCTGATTTATTTGCTGAAAATGAAATATATACTTTGGAAAAAGTAGCAAATTCATTCAAAGAAACTAGCACTGTCGAAATCATTGAATTAAGTCATCTGGAAGAAGCTTGGAAAAGAAATGAAAAGAAAAAAAGCGTAATTAGTTACGAATTTGCATTTGAATTAAATTCGTTTTAATATTCGATGTAAAATATCAAAAGGCTCGAAAGTACAGAACTGCTTTGTGACCGTCTGATTTTTAGAATTAAGAACGTTGAAAATAAAAAATGTAAAATTTTCAATAACTAAAAAACATGATAAAGAAACTCCTGAAAATATTACTGCCTACTTGGATCGTTATTATTTTAATGATTCCCTTGTTTTTGGTTTCTAGCAATGGTAAAAAGAACGAGCAAATTGATAGAAAAGAAATTGCAGATATTCAAAAAAGGAAGTTACAAGAAAGACGAGATTATTTGTATGGTTTAATTCTTGATGAGGTATTAAAGGACGCGTTGAAAATAGCAAATGAGAATGTAGTGGAAAACAAATTCGTTAAGAAATTTCAGGTTTTTCCTGATAGTATTCCAGTAAGTGTAGAAATCAATATTGACAATCATTTTACCGCGACAAATCAACATCTGATCATCAGGAGAAATGAACCGAGTGAAGTTCATATAGATATCTATGCGAAAGGTAACGGACAGTTTGAAAAAGTCGTTTCACATGAAGAATTGTCACTTGCTTATGTAAATGATACCATTCAAGACATTAATGGTGATGGTTTGAAAGATTTTGTCGTGAACAGGTATGGAACAAGCGGCTGTTGCTTGAAAGCATTTAGTAATGTTTTTTTGTTGCGAAAAGATCAAAAAGCATTTTCAAAAAACATTGAATTTATCAACCCCACTTTTTCTCCCGAGGAGAAAATAATCAGGGGTGTATGTTACGGTTGGCCAGGAGAAACAGAAATGTATAAATATAGGTGGAATGACGAAAACGTAGAAGTAGTTGAATATGTACTCTATGAAAGAAACACGAAAGGAAAAACGGGTAATGTAATAGTTTCTACGGCACGATTGAACGAGGAAAATTTTAAAATTTTAAAAGTGCTTAATTCTGCACCCAATGAATACGAGAAAATTGATGGTTATAATTGGTTTACAGGATTGGGATATGAATAGTATGACTTGGAAATTGATTCAAAGGGCGTTACTTATAGGTCTTTTTTTGACATTCGTAATTCGGGTGGAAGGACAAGCAGCACTCATTAGCAATGACGTTACGTTTATCCAGGGGGATAGTATCTATGTTGTAAGTGCGGAGAGGGATACCATCGAAATTGAAAGAAAGCCATTTTCAATTCGGTATTTTGGAAAACGTTATAATCCTGATCAGCGGCAGTATTATGTGGCACAAATTGCAGTATTGGACAATCGCAAGGATATCGGGGTGTTGACGGTAGGTATGTCGAGCGAGAATACAACTTATTTTGAGCCGGGTACGGGAATGGCTCCAGGATACAATGGCAAGTATGATACGCTTTTGGTTTCGGATGAGGGCCATCACTATTTGCTGTACGTGAGTGAAAACGATCATCGCGTTGGTTTAATTTCAAAAAAGGCAAACATCCTTGAACTCGAGTGGAAAATTTCAGGCGTCAATTTTAATCAAACGAAAAATCTTTCATTCAAAGAGATGAAGAAATCCACGCTCTATTTTGTTATTCTTCTCGACAGGAACTTGGATGATATCATTGACGAAGGTGAATTGAAGGTGGTGACGGTGAATTTCAAGCCCTGAGTTATTCAACGATGTGAGTTTTGGCAGTAATTTTCAGCGGACAGCGGGGAATTGGAACTGCGTTGTGGTTATTCTACGCAAAAATGCGGTGATTAAGTGAGCTATTCGATGCAAATTTGCGTCGAATAGCCCATTAACTACCCCTTCGTAAATCGCCAAGTGAGGCCAAATAAGAAGTTGCGGGGGGCTTGTGGGAAGACGAAAACTTCCTGGGTGATGTCGCGGGAACCGTACATGTAACCCCACGTGTAGCCATTGCTGGCATATCGCGCCGAAAACAAATTGTTGCACTGTGCCTTGAACGCCAATGAAGTGCCGCCGCGGAATTTGTGCGTATAATTCACAGTTAACTCGCTGAATTTGTAGGGGTTCAAACTGCGCGATACATCGCCCGTGTTATCCAAAAACTGTCGGCCCACCCACTTGCTCAACCACAACACATTCCACTTTTTGATCTGACCTTGCAAGCCCACAGCGGCGACCATGTTCGGAGAATACGCAATGGGGGCATTCTTGTAAACCGTATCCACGGGAATACCACTGCCGTAATCCTGCCAAGTCACCTTGGAGTTGGGGATGATGTTCTGACTCAACGATAAATTTCCAATCAAATGCAGGTAATTTCGCTCAAGATAGCTGTGATTGGCCGCGATTTTCAATCGCTTTTTGATGGAGTTTGCCACCGGATAATCTTTTTGCCACAACACATATTGACCTTCGAATTCCAAACCGCGACGGAAACTCACGTCCACGTTTTTGCGCAGCGGCGTTCCTACATCGTTGACCGCGCCGGTGAGAACCAACTGGTCTTTGTAGTGCATGTAATAGGCATTGATGCGGATGTGGTTATCTCTGCTTTTCCCATTGAAGGTTGGCAGTGCCGGGAAGGTCGATAAGTAAGACAATTCACCGTTCACCATCCGCTCAGGACGCGGAACATCGCCACTGAGGTTGTCGGTGAAATCGGATCGGGCTGGTTCACGGTGTGCAACACCCACGTATCCCTCGATGTGATGGTATGAAGCATGCTGCAATTGGAATCCTGCTTTGGGGTTAAAAAATAAGAAATCGCCCTTGAAATCAATGGTTCTGAGGTCGTTGTCGGTACCGCTGCCCACATGGTTCACCTTGCGCAATTGCATGTCGGCAAACACATTCCCACGGGTTCTGTCGTATTGTCCATAGGCAAAGCGACGATTGAATTTCACGAAAGCATTGACATCCGATTTGTTTCCAATGCCGCGATAATACTCGCGTGGTGGGTTTTGTTCGGGTGTGGGCAGGGCCAAAATTTGCGTTACCTGTCCGAAATGGTTGCCATAGTATTGGTTGGCACCGAGACCAAACAACCAGTTGGTTTTGTCTTTTTCGATGCTGTGGTGCAAATTCACACCGATGAGGTTGTTGCGCAGCCAACGACGTCGCACCAGATCAGACGCCGAAAGGAGCACGGTGATGTTGGTGTCGCCCGCTATACGAATGGGTGATATGTTGTATTTTGAAAAGGCATCGCCATAGCGAAACTGCTCAAAATAGCCGGTGCCAAAGGTGTGATACAAGGTGGCGGCCCATTGCTTTCGGTGGTGATGTTTGCTGAAGTAGTCGTGGGTTAAATACAGGTGTTGGTGATGTTGTTGGTAGTTGTCGACCTCGTTTTTGTACGTGTAATAATTGTATCGGTCGGGGTTGGCGTTGAAGAGGTTGGAACTGTCGATGCTATTGCGGTAGGTGGCCCCTTGAAACCCGCTATTTCTGAGGTAGTGGTTCTGCAAGGCCGCGAAATTGGTGGAATCGTAGGTTTGTCCGAGGTTGTATTTTTCGATGGGCACGCCCCACCAGGCTTGGTAGGTGGTTTCTTGTCCGCCAAAAGCCAAAAACTTCACGCGGGTATATTGGTAATCGGTGATTTGCGCATTTTTATCTCCCGGTAAAACAAGGTCTTTGTCTGCGGGCATTTTCCGGGGTTTCGGGGTCTTTTTCTCGTAGGCAATAGCAGTTTGATAGCCCACCAAATTGGACGTAGCGCGATCCACGAACCCATCGGAGAGGATTTCTGAAAGTCGGGCAGAGACGAACAATGTTTCTTGGTTCGATATTTTGATGGGTTTGAGGGCGCCTTTGAGGGTGGTTTTGAGGGTGCCGTAGCTACCCAGGCTTTGATCGATTTGGTAGTAGGCTTCTTGGCTATTGGTTTCGGTTCCGATGGCCAGGGTGGCGCCGAAGGCGCCAGCACCGTGGGTTGAAAGTCCAGCCCCTTTGGTGAGCGACAAACTACTGATGGATGAGCTCAAATCGGGCATATTTACCCAAAAAGTTCCTTGACTTTCGGCGTCGTTGATGGGCACCCCATTGATGGTAATGTTGGTTCGGGTAGCGTCGGATCCCCGCACGCGAATGCCAGAGTATCCAATGCCATTTCCGGCATCTGAGGTGGAGATTACGTTGGCCAATGACTGGGTGAGAAAGGGGATGTCGCGACCCAAATTCTCAACGGTCAATGGATTTTTTTGTTGGATGATATTGACTACAATGCTGTAGGCGTTGCTGCGTGCTTTGCCAAGCTTCACGGCGTTGACCATGGCTGCTTCGATGGTTTCAACGTCGGTGGCGGTATCGACTTGCGACTGCGCAGTTTGATTTTGTGCAGGGGGGTTGGACTGTTGGGCCGAAACGTTTTGGAGAGCGGGTCCGAGTAGGACAAACAGCAAGGTGAAAATGGGTAGTTTTTTCATGGATGAAGTTTTTTTCATCCGGAGCACAGCCAATGAGGCGGTGACATTTCCTTGCGCAGGCATTATCCTGATCAAGTGTGCGGGTATAATCTCAGCGCTCTGTGGGAGGCACCCCGAATGATGTTACAAAGATAGGGTTTGCATTGTATTTTTGTTGGAAATGGAAAAATTGCATGGTTTTCGTCGCGTTTGCTTGCTATGTGTGGTGCTGTTGGGTACGTCGGTACAGGGTTGGGGATGTGGGGTGAGGTCGCCGTATTTTGGCGAGGGGAGTCAGTTGCTTACAAATCACAGTTACGCGAACGACGGGGAATTTTTGATTACCCATATGGACATGCGATTGGCGGTGAATTTCGTTGATAAGACGATTGAGGGATGGATAGAATATTCGTTGGTGCATGCGTATTTGCGCGACAATCGCAAGCCGGGTTCAGTACCGCCGTATCATGTGAATCCCATCACTGGGAATCATGTGTTGTTGTTGGATCACCGGGATATGGACATTTTGGGGGTGTATGCTGGGGGTAGTTTGGATAAAAAAACGGGGGTGTTAAAGAAGGGCGCCAAGGGGCTGTTGTATGGGGTTGGCGTGGGTGATGGCGATACGTTGTTGTACGGAAAATCGTTGGAGATTGAGGTGCCAAGGTCACAATCGAAGATTGTGATTCACTACAAGACCCGGCCTTCGGCCGGGGCCCTTCAATGGCTATCGCCCGCACAAACCTACGACCAGACCCATCCATTTTTGTTCAGTCAAAGCCAGGCCATTCTGGCCCGCACGTGGATACCGCTGCAGGATAAGCCCAGCGTTCGGTTTACCTATTCGGCACAGGTGAGGGTGGTGTGCGGCGCCACTTCCGTTGGCGCCCCAGGCGTTCGCACTGGCCCTGCCGACTGCATTGGTGTACCGGACCTTGTGGATGCGCCCATCAAACCCACAGATTTCAATGTTGTCATGAGTGCCGTGAAACTCGGCAACCCGGAGGGTGATTTTGAATCTGCATCAAACGTTTGTCCGCGTTGTTGGCCTTCAGGGCAACGGATCGCCATGAATCTGGAAGGCGGTGAAAGTTCAAACAAAGTGCATCGCTTTGAGCAGAAAAAGCCCATTCCTAGCTACCTGATGGCCATCGCAGTGGGGTCTTTTGGGTATCAATCGCTCGGAAAAAATACTGGCGTCTATGCCGAACACAAACTGTTGCCAAAAGCGGCTTGGGAATTTGCCGACCTACAAAAAATGGTGGATGCCGCCGGTGAGATGTTTGGTGAGTATGCCTGGGGCGACTACAACGTATTGGTGCTTCCGCCGAGTTTCCCGTTTGGGGGCATGGAAAATCCTGTGGTTACGTTTGCCACGCCCACCATCATTGCCGGCGATCGAAGTTTGGTGAGCCTGCTCGCCCATGAACTGGCACACAGCTGGAGCGGGAATTTGGTCACCAACCGCACTTGGGACGATTTTTGGCTCAATGAGGGGTTTACAGTTTACGTTGAATCGCGCATCATGGAGAAACTGTATGGACAAAATTATGCCGATATGCTGCGGGTGTTGGGAAAGGGAGAGCTCGACAAAACCTTGGGTTGGATGCTCAAAGAAGCACCTGAGGATTCTCATTTGCGCCTACACTTGGGCAAGCGCGATCCGGATGAGGGACTGACCGATATCGCCTATGAGAAAGGTCGTTTTTTCTTGATGATGCTCGAGCAATTGTACGGCAGAACAGCGTTTGATCAATTTTTAAACGGTCATTTTACCAAGTATGCGTTTGGCACGGTAACCACCGATTTGTTTTTGGCCGATTTGAAGGCATTTCACGAGCAGCAGGTTGTAGCATCGGCCGTGGAATCTACCGCAACTTCCGCTCAGGGTTCTGTAGTTGGACATACTAGCAGTTCGTTGCCCGCATGGCGCGATTTCGAACCCCGAGTTTTGGCTTGGATTGATGGTCCGGGTTTGCCCGGAGTGCAAGCGGTGGGTGGGTTTCCCAAATTGGAGAGCCAAGAATTTTCGCGGGTAGAGCAGCAGGTTGCCAAGTTTTTGTTGAGTGGTGAGCCTTTGCACCCGGGCAGTTCTGTGCCTTGCGATGCTTCGGTGATTGATACCAGCGGTTTTACCACGCATCATTGGCTGCATTTGCTGCGTCAATTACATACGCGTAGCGATGGATTGCCGGGAAGGTTATCGCGCCAGGAGATGGCTGGTTTGGATGCCCGTTTTCATTTTACCCAAACGCAGAATGCAGAGATTGCTTGTGATTGGTTTGTGTTGTCGATTCAGAGCGATTACCGTCCTGCATATCAGGCGATGCATGATTTTTTGTTGCGGGTAGGTCGTAGAAAGTTTTTGATGCCGATTTATGAGGCGTTGTTGGCGCAGCATGTGGTAAAGGATGGAAAGTATGTACCCGCATTTGCCCAAGGCAAAGAGATGGCTACGGAGATATTTTTACAGGCAGAGCCGGGCTATCATTCGGTGGCCGCCAGAAGTTTGCGGGAGCTGTTGGCATTGCCACTCACGGGGGGCTCGGGCCGATGAGTGAATTGAGTACAGCCATTGCGGCCCAGTTGCGTTTGGATCCCCCGCTGCAAGTGTTCCACTTGCCAGCGGGGGATGTTTGGATTCAGCGCGACGACCTCATTCATCCCATCATTTCTGGCAACAAGTGGCGGAAGTTACAAGGGCATTTTCGAGTGCTGGAATCCCAAGGTAAACGGGTATTAATTACCTACGGTGGCGCTTACAGCAACCATTTGGTTGCCACGGCGGTGGCCGCGCAAGCGGCCGGTATCGCCTGTATTGGCATCCTCCGGGGTGATGAGCCGTTGGATAATCGCTATTTACAGGTGGCTAGGGAGGCCGGAATGACGTTGGTTGGAGTGTCGCGCAGCCTGTATCGCAACAAGCAGGCCGCCTTGGAGTTTGTGTTGGCGCAACAGGGACTCACGATCAACGAAGTATATGTGGTTGCTGAAGGGGGTAAAGGGGAGGCAGGTTTTGAGGGCTTTGAGGCCTTGGTAGAAGCTTGGCAGGGTAAAGCAGTGGTCTTCGACCACGTATTTCACGCGAGTGCTACCGCCACAACGGCTTTGGGATTGCGCAGGGCCATGAATCAGCGGGGTATGGATGCCCAAGTTCACGCGGTGATGGTCTTGAAAAATTTGCAAGAACAGGTGTCGTTTGCCCATGAAACGGGCTTGTTGAATGGGATTGAGTTTCTGTCGGACCATGATTTCGGCGGCTACGCCAAGTCCACAGAATCGTTGCATGCCTTTATTGATTTGTGCGGCGGGCGCAATGCGGTTCCCTTGGATTGGGTATATACCGGGAAGGCTTTGTTTGCATTGAATGAGTGGCTGTTAGCCGCACGGGGCAATGGGTTGGTTAATCCCGATGCCATGGGGGTTTACCCAGTGATTTTTCTACACACGGGTGGGGTATTGCGGAGGCCGGAGTGATTTTTACGCGTGGATCAATACCCAAATTTGGGTGAATCACATGGGATCTACATTTCCGGTGATGGACAGTTGGTAGACGCGGCCATCGGTGAGTTCCACTTTGATGAATTTTTTGAAGTAGCCAAATGCGCCTTTGGTGGTAAATGCGGCGGTAACGGAGGCCGTCTGGTTGGCTGCGATGAGACCTTTGGTATAATCAGAAATGGTGCAACTGCAGCCAGGTTCTACGCTTTTGATTTCGATGTTGCCGGGACCGATGTTGAGGAGTTGAAATTCGGTTTTGGCGGGTTCGGGGGATTTTACATAACCAAAGTCGTGGGCGGTTTTAAGCCATTGAACTTGGGGTAGGGCGTTTTGGGTATTGTGAAGTCGGCGGTGTACGGGTTTGTAGATGACGGGACGTTGTCCGGCTTTCACAATGGGTTTCACCACGGTGAGGTTGCCTTGAAGTACGAGTTCAATGACTTTGTTGTCGGGCGTTTCCAGGTAAGCTTTTTTCACAAAGGTGCCTGGGGGCACGTTGTTGGTATTGAGGACAACGGTTACGGAGTCGGTGGTAAGGTGTTTGATTTGTGGGGGGTAAACGGCGGATACGCAGTGGCAATCGGTTTGAATTTGTGCGATATAAAATTCGTCGAGGGAATTGTTTCTCACTGAGAACACCACTTCTACCATGTCGCCCACGTTGGCATTGACTTCTACTACGGTGCTACCGATGACTTCCACGGGTTTATCCAGGGGTTGTTGGGCCTGAAGGTGGGCTAGGGGCAGCAGGGCAAGGAGGAGGGCGATGCGTAGGTGTTTCATGGCAGCGTTTGGGTTGTTGTAGACTGGGTGAAAGGTAGACGCGGGGGTTATTTTTTTTGTTGCACGGGGCAAAAAAAAGACTGGCGGAGCCAGTCTTTTTGGATTATCGAATGATGATGGGTGAGCGAGGTTGCTCAGGCTCTTTTACCACATTACCAGAAATGGTCAGGGTAACATCGCCACCGTTGCTTTTCACAAAAATGGATTTGGTGAAGGTTCCGGGGCGACCTTGGCTGTTGTACTCCGCGGTGATCACGGCAGATTTGCCGGGAGCGATGGCTTCGCGGGGCCATTTTGGGGTTGTACAACCGCAGCTCGCAGAAACGTTTGACAAGATCAAAGGCTCTGTGCCTGTGTTCACAAATTTGAAATCGTAGCGCGCGATTTGGCCTTCGATGATGTTGCCAAAGCTGTGCGAGGTATTTTCAAATTTGATGCTGGCGTTGCTGCTTTTGGTGGTAACGGCATTGGGGCTTGTTACCACTTGCGCAATGGCTTGATTGCCGGCTAGGGCAGCAAAAAACAGGGTGCAAGCGACAATGAATCTCATTACTTCAATTCGTTATTCTTGGGAGCAGGAGCGGTTTCGGAGTTTACAGTACCACTGATGATCAAATCTGTGGAAGTACCGTTATCGAAATTCACTTTGATTGACTTTTGAAAGAATCCGGGGCGACCATCGGTGCCATAGCTAGCGGTAACTTCACCAGTTTTGCCGGGCATGATGGGGGTTTTGGTGTAATCAGAAGCGGTGCAACCACAAGAAGGGTTAGCGGCAGTGATTACCAAAGGTGCTTTGGTGGTGTTGGTGAAACGGAAGGTCACTTCGGCTTTGGGTCCCATTTTGATTGAACCGAAGTCGTGTGATTTCTTTTCCCATTTGATACCATCTTCTGTTTGTGCGAAGCTGGTGGTCACAAAAGCCAAAACGGCGGCCAAAAGAGTCAATGTTTTTTTCATGGTGTTAATTTTTTGTGTATAAAGCAAAGTCTGTACCAAAAATTACAGTTTACGCTTTACTTCTTCAGTTTTGAAGATTTCCAGATAATCGCCTTCTTGGATATCGTTGAATCTCTCTACCTGAAGACCACATTCGTAGCCTTTTGCAACTTCTTTCACATCGTCTTTGAAACGCTTCAATGAGGCCAGTTCACCGGTATGGATAACCACACCATCGCGAACTACGCGCAATTTGGCTTTGCGTTCGATCATACCCGATGTTACGTAGCAACCAGCAATAGTACCCACTTTCGAAATTTTGAATACTTCGCGGATTTCCACGTTACCGATGACTTTTTCAACCACTTCAGGACTCAACATACCTTCCATCGCGGCTTTGATCTCGTCGATGGCTTGGTAAATTACTGAGTAAGTGCGGATATCGATTTCTTCGTTTTCGGCGATTTGCTTGGCTTTGGCAGAAGGGCGTACTTGGAAACCAACGATGATGGCATCGGAGGCAGAGGCCAACAATACATCGCTCTCGGTGATTTGTCCTACACCGCTGTGAATCACGTTTACGGCAATTTCTTCGGTGGTCAATTTCAACAATGAATCCGACAATGCTTCTACTGAACCATCCACGTCTCCTTTTACGATCAACTTCAACTCTTTGAAGTTTCCTACGGCCAAACGACGGCCGATTTCGTCCAGGGTGATATGACGCTTGGTTCGGATGCCTTGTTCGCGCACCAATTGCAAACGTTTGTTGGCAAGGGCTTTGGCTTCACTTTCGTCAGCAAATACTACATACGCATCACCGGCGGTGGGTGCATCCGAGAATCCGAGCATTTTCACTGGGGTACTTGGCGGTGCTGTATCGATTTTTCCTCCACGTTCGTTGAACAATGCACGCACTTTAGCGTAGTAAGGTCCTACAACCACGTGATCACCAATGCGAAGGGTTCCGGTTTGCACCAACATGCTACAAACGATACCGCGGCCTTTTTCTTGGGTGGCTTCGATTACGGTACCTTTAGCTCTGCGGTTGGGGTTGGCTTTGAGGTCCATCATTTCCGCTTCCAAGAGTACTTTTTCAAGCAATTTGTCTACGTTGAGGCCTTTTTTCGCTGAAATTTCTTGGCACTGGAATTTTCCACCCCAGTCTTCCACGAGGATATTCATGGCGGCCAATTGTTCGCGGATTTTGTCTGCGTTGGCGCCGTCTTTATCAATTTTGTTGAACGCGAAAACCATGGGAACGCCGGCCGCTTGTGCGTGGGCAATGGCTTCACGGGTTTGTGGCATCACGGAGTCGTCGGCTGCGATCACGATGATGGCCAAATCGGTTACTTTGGCACCCCTTGCACGCATCGCGGTAAACGCTTCGTGTCCGGGAGTATCCAAGAACGTAATTTTTTTACCATCCACCAGGGTTACTTCGTAGGCCCCGATGTGCTGGGTAATTCCCCCTGCTTCACCGGCGATTACGTTGGCTTTACGGATGTAATCGAGGAGTGATGTTTTACCGTGGTCTACGTGACCCATTACGGTAACGATGGGTGCGCGAGGCAGCAAATCTGCTTCGTCGTCCATTTCGTTATCGGCGGCTTCGATTTGAGATTCCGCATCCACGAATTCTACTTCAAAGCCAAAGTTATCGGCTACAATTTGGATGGTTTCTGCATCCAAACGTTGGTTGATCGATACAATCAAGCCCAGCATGAAACAAGAGGAGATAACTTGGGTAACGCTGGTATTCATCATGGTCGCCAATTCATTGGCGGTGAGGAATTCGGTTACTTTCAAGATTTTGCTTTCCTTTTCCCGACGGAGGTTGGTTTCTCTGCGGTCGTTGGCGCGGTCTTCTTTGTTTTTCTGCTTGATTTTGGCTTTCATTCCACGAGACCTACCGGCATTGCCCATTTGTCCCATCGTATTTCTCACCTTCTGCTGTACAGCTTCTTTGGAGATTTCTGCTTTGGGTGCAGGACGGTTGTCGGAACCGGTTGTATTCGTGGAAGTTTGGTCTTGTTTTACGCGTTCTTGCACGGCCACTTTTTCTGTACCGGCTTGTTTGCGTTTGCGTTTCCGTTTTTCACGGAGATCGTCGCGGGCTTCACCGGCCAATGATTTCACACCGGTGGGGGCTACGGTTGGGAGGTTGATTTTTCCCAATACTTTCGGACCTGATAGCACTTCGAATTTGGTGTCGATTTTTTCTACATCATCTTCTTCTGTGGCGGGTGCAGTGGGGGTTGTGGCAGCGGGTTCTGCTGCTTTTTCTACTGCGGGTTCAGGGGCAGGTGTTGGCGTGGATTCCACCACGGGAGCGGTCACAACCTCTTCTTTCGCTTCCACAGCGGGGGCGATTTCTTTGGGTTCTTCGGCTACGGGTGTGGTTTCAACAACGGCTTTTTCCTCAACTTTTGGCGTTTCCGCTTTGGGTTTTTTACCACCGATATCAATTTTACCTAGGATTTTGGGTCCTACAACTTCTTCGGAGCGCGTAACCAATTTTTCCGCGGCGGGTTCGGGGGTTTTCACCTCTTCTTCTGCGGCGGGTTTGGCTACTGGGGTAGTGGGTTTTGCAGCCGGAGCGGGTGCTGGTGCTGGCGGCGGCGTGGGTTTGTTATCGCGGTTGGTTTTCAACAGCTTCGCCTCGTCTTTTGCGGCCTTATCCGCTGAAAATTCACGAAGCAATGCTTGATACATGTCTTCGGTAATTTTCGTTGTGGGTTTGGGCATTACATCGAAGCCTCGCTGATTGAGCACATCGGCAAGTACTTGGAAGCTTCGATTCAACTCGGTGGCTACTTTTGCTAAACGGTATTCC